>NZ_CP009692.1:0-300000 GCF_000832605.1 Bacillus mycoides | reverse complement strand
GTTGATTTCTCTTTCACAATGTTGAAATTGATTTCTTCGAGTTTGACATTATCTTTATCCCAATAGGTAGGGTTTTTCTTAAATTTAAAGCTTTGTTCATGCTTCCAATCGCTTAGTGTAAAAGCTCCGTTGTACAAGATTTTGTTATCTTCTAAAGCGTACTTATCACCTTGTGCTTTAAAGAATTCCTCGTTGATTGGTAGAAATGTTGGGAACGCCGTTAAGCTAATAAAATACGGAACAGGGCGCTCTAATTCTACTTCAAACGTATGGTCATCAACTGCTTTTATACCAAGTTGATCGGATGGGAGTTCTTTGCTATTAATTTTTTTAGCGTTTTTAATATCCAGGAATAAAAAAGCATATTCAGAAGCTGTTGCTGGATCGACAGCTCTTTGCCAAGCGAAGACAAAATCTTTCGCTGTTACAGGTGTGCCGTTCGACCATTTTGAATCTCGTAAATGGAATGTGTATTTCGTTTTATCAGCACTTACTTCATGAGATTTCGCAACGCCAGGAACAGGTTTATTACCTTCACCAAGATTGTATAAACCTTCAAATACGTTTCTCATTACTTGACCAGAATCAGTATCTGTAGCACGAGCCGTATCCATTGTTCGAATCTCAGTAGGAGAAGATAAGTTTAAAACTTGCTTACTAGGTGCCTCATCTTTTGCATTTGCTCCGCTCGCTTCGTTTTTATAACTACCGCAACCAGATAATAAAATACTTACTCCTACAACTGATGCAATACCGGGTACAAACTTCTTTTTCATTTGATTTTCCTCCTAAATAGTTAATAAGATTGGATGATGATGAGGGAAATGAAAAACAAAAAATCCCTCTTTTCATATTGAGAAAGAGGGATTTTTACGTACAAGTTATGCACCCGTATATAAACGAAGTCCCTCATTCTATCTTTCAAGCACAAAGCTTGCAGGAAGTGGCACAGTATTCAAAATGAACCTGCTGCCGAGGTTTCAAAGGGCCAGTCCCTCCACCTCTCTTGATACAATGAGTAAACAAATGAATTTTATTAATTTTTGTGTTTCTTTGATAATTCAAAATCTTACACCTTAGATAATGAAGTGTCAATCAAATGGAATATAGTTTAAATTTTCAGTTTTATTTTTTTAAAAAAACCACTGCATATGGCAGTGGTTTCCCTACTAGAAGTTAAAGTTATCTGGATCTGGACCAACGCGATGATTTTCATTTAAAGCTTGAATTGCTTTCATATCATCCGAGCTTAATTCAAAGTCAAAGATGTTTGCATTTTCAATAATGCGGTGTTCTTTAATAGACTTAGGGATTGTTACAACTTCATTTTGTAGATCCCAACGTAAAATAACTTGTGCAGTCGATTTATTATATTTCGTAGCGATTTCTTGTAATGTTGGGTGATTAAGTAGCTGCCCCTGCATTAATGGTGACCAAGCTTCAAGCTGGATGTTATGTTCTTTACAGAAGGCATGTAATTCTTCTTGTGCTAAACGTGGGTGGTATTCCACTTGGTTAACCATTGGTTTAATTTCTGCAATTTCAAATACGTCTTGCAAATGGTGAATATGGAAATTACTCACACCGATAGCACGAACACGACCATCTTTATAAAGCTGCTCTAAAGCTTTCCATGATTCAGTGTATTTTCCTTTTACAGGCCAATGTACTAAATATAGATCTAAATATTCCAGACCTAATTTTTCTAATGTAGTTTCAAATGCTTGTAGTGTTGACTCGTAACCTTGATCACTATTCCACACTTTTGAAGTGATGAATAACTCTTCACGAGGAATACCAGATTCTTGAATTGCCTGTCCAACGCCTTCTTCGTTTTTATATATCGCAGCAGTATCGATACTACGGTATCCATTTTTTATAGCTGCTTTTACAGAATCAATTACTTCTGTACCATCTTCAACTTTAAAAACACCCAAGCCGAACCAAGGCATTTTCACGCCGTTATGTAATGTTGTATAGTCGTTTAAACTTGTTAAAGTCATATTAATTCCCCCTAGCTTTTTTATTGGTCGCTTCAACTGCTTGTTGAATGACTTCTGAAAAATTATTTTCATATAGAACTTTTAAGCCTTCAGCCGTTGAGCCTCCTGGTGTTGTTACTTGTTCGCGGAGCATAGCTGGATCCTGATTTTGCTGGAGCATAGCGGCAGAGCCAGCAATCATTTGAATGACAAGGTGTTTTGCTGTTTCCTCATCAATCCCATAGCTTTTCGTTGCTTCAATTAAACCTTCAGCAAAGTGATAGAGAAAAGCGGGTGCACTACCAGTAACTGCGGTAAGTTGGTGAACTTCCTCTTCGGTACAAAACTGTGAGGTACCGATACCTTTTAAAAGAAGTTGTAACGTTTCTTGATGTGTTTCATCTACAGAATGTCCCGTCGTATATAAGGAGATAGACTTTCCAATCCCAGCAGCTGTATTTGGCATAATCCAAGCAACAGGTGTCCCTTGGGGAAGTCTTTCTTCTAGATAAGATGGTCCGATTCCGGCAGCAACTGTCACGACAAATTGATTAGTTAGAAGAGGGGATAGATCCGCTAATAGCTGTTCATGTGCGACAGGCGGCATTGCTAAAACGATTGTATCTACAGATTTAATATGCTGTTTCCAATCTGTTGTAATCGATAGATCATATTGAGTTTGTAATTGCGTTAGTTTTTCTATGTTACTTCGGTTGGAAACAATAATTTCTTCGATGTATTCTTTACTTGTTGTAAGTAGTCCAGTAAATATAGCTTCTGCCATACGACCGGCACCAATAAATAAAATTCGATGTTTATTAGGCATATCCTTTATTCCTTTCTGATGAGAATATGTTATAAAAAACGATACCATTTTTAAGAGAATTTTGTAAAAAGAAACGGCTTATCGTAAGTGGAATAGATGAGTGGGGGGTTTTACAGGAGAAAATTTATAGTAAGTATAAGAGTTATTTCTTATACTGTTGATAGGGAGTTTATTACATATCTGGGGAGAGATAAATATGGTTAGAAGTCCACTTTTTTTACTCATTTCTAGTATTATTTGCATATTAGTTGGATTCTATATCCGATCAAGTTATATTGAAATTTTCGCATCGGTTATGGGGATTATTAATGTTTGGTTACTTGCAAGGGAAAAGGTATCAAACTTTTTATTTGGGATGATTACAGTTGCGGTATTTCTGTATATTTTCACTACACAAGGCTTATACGCAATGGCAGTATTAGCAGCCTTCCAATTTATATTTAATGTGTACGGTTGGTATTACTGGATTGCGCGTAGTGGAGAGGAGAAGGTAAAGCCGACAGTTCGCTTAGATTTGAAAGGATGGATTATTTATATACTTTTTATTTTAGTTGCTTGGATTGGTTGGGGATATTATCAAGTCCGTTATTTAGAATCGACAAATCCATATTTAGATGCTTTAAACGCTGTATTAGGATTAGTAGCTCAATTTATGCTGAGCCGAAAAATCTTAGAAAATTGGCATTTATGGATTTTGTATAACATAGTTAGCATTGTGATTTATATTTCAACGGGCTTATACGTCATGTTAGTATTAGCTATTATTAATCTATTTTTATGTATCGATGGCTTGCTAGAATGGAAGAAAAACCATAAAGAGCGAGAACGTGTAAATAATTATATTTAGAAAATAATTGTAATCAAAAACCCCCCTGAAGCATATACGTTTCAGGGGGGTTAAATATAGTGTGAATTTATGCTTTTGTCATACCAAGCAATACAGCGCCGCCGATAATTAAAACACTACCTAGTGCAATAAAGATCAATTGACGTTTTGTTTTCTTTTCACCTAAGAAGACAATCGCACCGAATGTTGAGATAACGATTCCAGTTTGAGATAATGGGAAGCTTGTCGCTACTCCGACACGTGGTAATGAAAGAAGTAAGAATAAGTTTCCTGTTCCCCATAGTAAACCAGATAAAGCATTACGCATTGCATATTTGTTAAATGGTTTATGTTTAGACGTCAGTACAACCGCACCAACGAACATACCAACTGCCTGTGGTAAAATAGCAGACCAACCATCAATGTTATACCAACGAATAATAATTACATATACAAGATAACCGAAAGTAGAAACAATTAAAGTAAGAAGTCCCTTTTTCAATTGTCCTGGTGGCTGTGCATTTTCTTTATCATCTAGTGATGTGAATACAACACCAACTACGATTAATAGGATTGCAATCGTTCCCAGAACAATCGTTGTTGTAGTAGTCCACTCACGGAAAGCGATAACCCCAAAGATAGAAGTTGCAACAAGTTGCATACCAGTAGAAATCGTTACAGTAGTTGAAACACCTAGTTTTTCAACTGTTTTTAATTGGTTTACTTGTCCTAAAGCCCAGAATAAACCTGAAATAAAACCAACAATCAAGACTGTCATTGTTAAAGCTGGTTGAGTAAATACATACATAACTGTTGCGAAGAATAGAGCACCGATTGTCATACCTACCGTTTGGCTATATGCACCACCGCCCATTTTTACGCTTACTAATAAGATGTTTCCCCATGCGATTGCAGGAAGAAGCGCTAATAAAATGTCCATTACAAGACTCCCTTCGGTTTTCTATACCAATATAATTACATATCGTTCTAACGATCGGTAATGCCCCACTAATAGAGTAGAAGATTACCGATCGCTAAAACAGGATGAAGAACTTACGATATAAATGCGTTTTCATTTCTTCACTTTTTGAAACACTTTCATATAATAACAGGAAATTACCTATTTTAGAAAGTGAATTCAAATAAAATGTATATTTAAATAAGAAATAAAATTCAGTCATTAGTTAGGTCATTTTATTTTTCGGGAAATAAAAAAAGCAGCTTTTGTCGAAAACTGCTTTAGGAAGTGGTAATTCGCTTGTTAATGATTTGAATACATAATAAAAATAGTAATGACATGCTAATTGTTATGATGACAAGAGTCCAAGCGAGTTGCATATTACTTGCATCAATAGCCATATAAATTGCAGTTGGAATCGTTTGTGTTTTGCCAGGTATATTTCCTGCAAACATTAAAGTAGCACCAAATTCCCCGAGTGCGCGAACGAAGCTTAAAATCATACCGCTAAGTAGCGCGGGGAATGCAAGTGGGAGTGTAACGTGTAGAAAAACTTGATATTCACTCGCACCAAGGTCGCGCGCACCATCTTCAATTTGCACATTCGCGATGGAAAATCCTGTTTTTGCTGATTGATACATGAGCGGAAATGCAACGACTGTAGAAGCAATGATAGCAGCAGTAGATGTAAACATAATGGACTGCTGAAATAATGATTCAATCCACTTTCCAATGGGACTGTTATTTCCAAAAATGATAATTAGAAAAAAGCCGATAACAGTTGGTGGAAGCACCATTGGTAATAAGAAAATAGTTTCTAGTAGTACTTTATATCGCCACGAGGAGCGCGCTAATGCTCGTCCAATAATCGTTCCTAAGATCGTAACGATAATGGTGGCGCATGCAGCTACTCGCAAGGATAGAAAGACAGGTGACAAAATTGTATCAAAGCTCATAGCAATTATGGCAGGATTGTAAATCCATATTTCTTAAAGATAGATTGTGCATCTTTTGATTGCAAATACTCATAGAATGAAGTCGCCTCTTTCTTATGCTTAGATTCCTTTATAACACCTAAAGGATAGTGGATTGGCTCATGAGAATTAGCCGCTACCGCCTCTACAATTTTCACCTTGTCTGAAACGAGAGCGTCTGTTTTATATACAATACCAGCATCAACATTACCTGTTTCTACATATGTTAACACTTGGCGAACATCTTTTGTAAATACGATTTTATTTTGAACGTCATTCCAAAGATTTTCATGTGTGAGAGAAGCTTTTGCATATTTTCCTGCAGGTACAGATTCGGGTGTACCAAGTGCGATTTTCTTGATTTTCGCATCCTTTAAATCTTGAAATTTTGTAAGAGAACTATCTTTTGGAACGACTAGAACTAGTTCATTTCCAAGAAGGTTTTTCCCTTCTTTTCCATTAATGAATCCTTTTTTAACAAGGGTTTGGAATTTATCTTCTGCTGCAGAGAAGAATAAATCAGCAGGTGCACCTTGTTCGATTTGTTGTTGAAGTGCACCAGAAGCACCGAAGTTAAAAGAAAGTTTAATGTTTGGTTCTTTCTCTTTATATTGTTTTTCAATTTCTTTTAGTGAATCTTGTAAACTTGCAGCCGCTGATATAGTCAGCTCCACTGATTTTCCCTCTTTAGCAGCTGACTTTTCTTCGCTTGAACAAGCTGCACTGAATATAAGAAGAAAAGAAAGTATAAGTACCCCAATGGATCGTAATGTAAATTTGTTCATAAAAAATCCCCCTTCGTTTACTAAACTAATTATAACTAATTATAACTAATTATAACTAGTTATAATTGGATATAATTTGAACGATATAGTTGTTTTTAAAAACTAGGAGAAATATTCTTTTCTTTGTTACAATGAAGGAAGAAAGTGAGGAATCGTCTATGGATCATCATTCCTACACAACGGAAGAAGTAGCAAAGCAATTAAAAGTATCAAAATTAACTGTATACGACTTAATTAAAAAAGGAGAACTTCCTTCTTATAGGGTTGGTAGACAAATGCGCATTGATGCAGCTGATTTAGAACAATATATAAAGCAAATGAAAACAGGGAAGGTACAATTTACTCCTGTAAAGAAGGACGAAATTAGTAGTTCGAATACACGCATCATTAGTGGTCAAGAACTAACGTTAGATATGTTGGCAAAGCATATAGAAAATCGATTGCCAAATTCTAATATATTGAGAGCGTATCAAGGTAGTTTAACGAGTTTAGTGAAGATGTACCAAGGAGAAGGAAGCGTCGTTAGTTTACACTTATTTGATGGTGAAACGGGTACATATAATGTTCCTTACGTAAAACGTATTTTAGTTGGACAACCATATATTATGATGAATTTATTAGCAAGAAATGTTGGGTTTTATGTACAAAAAGGGAATCCACAAAATATAAAAACATGGGCTGATTTAGCTCAGTCATCTATACGATTTGTAAATCGAGAAAAAGGTTCTGGTATTAGGGTGTTAGTGGATGAGCAATTGCGAATTCAAAAATTAAGTAAAGAAGATATTAACGGGTATGAATGGGAAGAATCGAATCACCTTGGCGTTGCCTCGCAAGTCGCGAATGGAAAAGCTGATATTGGGGTAGGATCAGAAAAGTTTTCCCAAATTGTGAACGTAGACTTTATTCCAATAATGAAAGAACAGTATGATTTAGTACTTCTGAAGAATAAAGAAAATGAGGAACTTATTGAGGTTATAAAAGAGGTTTTGCAATCTGAAGAGTTTCACAATGAATTAAAAGCAATTGGTGGATATGATATAAGCAAAACAGGCCAAATTATATATGAAACAAACTAAAAGGCTGCTTGTCTATAAGACGAGCAGCCTTTTCTATATATAAAGGGGTTGGGGGAAACAAAGTGTTAAATAAGACTTTGAGCAAGTGCATAAATGAATGCAGTAAGAAGAGTAGCTCCACTTGCAAGTCCGATAAAGTCTGATTTGTTGAAAGTAATGTTGTTCATTATAATCTCTCCTTATTTGTTTAATGTAGTTGCAATTGCTTTTGCATCGACAAGTGCGGATAGCACCATGCCCATTGTATTGAAAAATTTGTTTGATTTCATTTTGTTCATCATGCGTATCCGCTCCTTTTCGAATTGTTGTTGCCCTGCTTTCTGTCTTAATTATATGAAATATAGCAGCCTGCAACTATCGAATTGGCTTACGTAAGACTTACACTTTTGTAAGAAAAAAAGACATTCGTGTAAGAATGTCTTTTAAAGCATATTGATATGATGATGTGCTTCAATTGTTTTTAAAAAGCTTCGCATCGAATTGGTCATGTAACTATCTTTACGGCGTATGAAAACAGTTGAAATACTACCATATTTCTCCGGAATTGGATGACAGTGTACTTTACCTGCTGTAGAAAGGTGCTGCACCGCAGACTGGGGGACGAGTGTAATCCCAAGACCGAGCGCTACGCTATTTAATATAGTTTCTAATATGTTAAACTCCATAATTCTTTTTGGTAGCAAACCTTCATCTTTAAGCCATCGTTCAAGCTTGGAACGGTATCCACATCCTTGATTAAAAACGAGTAGGGGCGTCGTAGTAAATTCTTCTATATGAAAAGCTTTATTTTGTGTAACAAGCATTAATTTCTCAGTACTAACATCGTATTGTTCAATTAGTGGATGTTTAATAGGACCTGATATAAAGGCGCCATCTAATTGGTGATCGAGTACTTCTCTAATAAGCTCTTCCGTTAGACCAGCTTGTAATGATAAATCGACATTTGGATAGCTTTTGTAGTAAGAAGATAAAATGGTAGGCAATGTACTGACTGTTTCGACTGTACCGATTTTTAATATACCAGATGGTGTTTCACTATCTAAAAACACTTGTTTTAGCTCTTCAACATCTTGCAAAATTTTATGAACGTAAACGAGCATTTTTCTTCCTTCAGCTGTTAAAGTCATGCCTCGCTTATGACGGTAAAAGAGAGGTGTTTTCAGCTCGTTTTCTAATTGTTTAATACGTGCGGTTACATTTGATTGTACGTAATTTAATTCCTTTGCTGCGCCGCTTACACTACCGCGGTCGGCAACGCTCTGGAAGATTTGTAAGTCTCGTAATTCCATTTTATGCTCCTCCTTGATGTTAACTATCATTATAAATGATAGTTAACATCATTTTGAATCATTTTACGTGATATATTTTTTCTTTTACAATTCTCTTTGTGCAAATAGAAAGAAGCGGGGGATTGTGGTGAGAAAAGGTCAAATGATAATAGGTGCTTTGGCATGTTTAATTGCAAGTATGTCATGGGGAGCGATGTTTCCGGTTGCTGATCATGCTCTAGAATACATAGATCCATTTTATTTTTCGTTTATTCGTTATGGTGCGGTAGCAATTGTATTGATTGTATTATTGCTAATGAAAGAAGGAAAGAAGGCATTTCGCTTAGAAGGAAGAGGGAAGTTACTCGTCTTTTTTGGAACAATGGCTTTTACCGTATATAATGTATTAATTTTTCTAGGACAAATGTTAATGGGAAAATCAGGTGTAATGGTAGCTTCTATTATGGAGGCGCTTATGCCAATGATTTCAATTTGTATTTTATGGGGATATAAAAATATAAAGCCGAAGAAATATATGATAACGAGCATGATTATTGCGTTTGTAGGGGCTGTATTTGTTATTACGAAAGGTGATATGAGTTTCTTTTTAACATTGAAAGATAACATGTTTTCGCTAGCATTTATATTTGTTGGTGTTGTAGGATGGGTTATTTATACGATGGGTGGTCAAACGTGTAGCGATTGGTCAACATTACGCTATTCTACTTTGACATGTGTATTGGGTACAACTGTCACAGGGATTATAACTGTGGTCATTACAGTGCTTGGATATGTATCTGTTCCAAGTATGGAAACGATTTCTATTGTGAAGTATGATTTGTTATTTATGATGACATTACCAGGTATCGTAGCACTACTTGCTTGGAACTACGGTGTGAAAATCTTATCATCCATTAATGGTATTTTATTTATTAACTTTGTGCCAATTACTACTTTAGTTATTATGATGATGCAAGGGTATAAAATAACAACATTTGATATTGTAGGAACATTATTTGTTATTGCAGCGCTTATTCGTAATAATGTTTGTCAGAGAAAAGAAGAAAATATAAATAAACAAATTTTGCAAGAAAAGCAATTGCGTCAAGCTGTTTAATAGGCAACTGGAGGATTTTATATGTTAGAAAGTTTATTGTTTTTCTTTGCTGCTGGAGTTGCCTGCGAGCTTGCAGCAATTAATCGAAACGGTCGTAAAAATATAAAACAACAAGCTGAATTGATACAGCTTTTAAAAGACTTGAAGGAAAGAAAAAATTAAAAAGACGACCGGGCATAGACGGTCGTCTTTTCTATTATTATTTATATAAAGGGGAAAGGGGACACAAAGTTATATAAGCGTAGCAGCGTAAATGAAAGCAGTAAGAAGAATCGAGCCGCTAGCTAGTCCTAAAAAATCTAATTTATTAAAAGTCATGTTATTCATTATAAATTCTCCTTACTTGTTTAATGTAGAAGCAACAGCTTTTGCATCGATAAGAGCGGAGAATACCATGCATATTGTATTTAAGAAATTGTTCGTTTTCATTTTGTTCATCATATAGATCCGCTCCTTTTCAAATGGTTGTTGTTACTTTCTGACTTAATTGTATAAGATAGTGGAGGGAGCCGCTATCGAATTAGCTTACAAGAAAATTACACTTTTGTAAGAATTGAAATTTAACAATAAATACTTATTTTTATTACCAACTCCTAAAACTTAGTGTTATAATCGTTGTAAGAAAATGATTATACTTCGGATATTCAGAAAGGAACGAAACAAATGTATAAACCAATTACATTTTCGTTGAAATATATATTTAAAATGGCTGGGAAGGTAGAAGTACAAGGGAGAGAGAAATTACCGGAAGGTGGCCCTTACGTTGTTGCGTGTACACATACAAGTTTTATGGATGTTTTAATGTTAGCGGCAGGAATGTACCCAACCCAAATTCATTACATGGCAAAAAAAGAATTGTTTGAAGGGAAATTTAAAAATTGGTTTTTTAAAAATGTAAATGCATTCCCTGTAGACCGTGCGAATCCAGGGCCAAGCACATTAAAAATTCCATCACGTTTATTAAAAGAAGGAAAAGTAGTAGGGATTTTCCCGAGTGGGACGAGGTCATCAGAAGACGTTTCACTAAAAGCTGGGGCTGTTACGATTGCAATGCGTTCTAACGTTCCGTTAATACCGGCAGCTTATGTTGGTCCATCAAGTATAAAAGAATTGATAAAAGGAAAAAAAGCGCGATTAGTTTTTGGAGACCCAATTCAAATCGATGCTGAAGAACAAATAGACCGAAAAACGGCTATGAAAATGATGACAGATGAATTAAATGCAAAGTTTGAAGAACTAAAGGAAGTTTTGCAGCCGAATCAAAAATAAGAAAAGACGATCGTGCATAGACGGTCGTCTTTTCTATTATTATTTATATAAAGGGGACACGAAGTTATAGTGTAGCAGCGTAAATGAAAGCAGTAAGAAGAACCGTGCCGCTAGCTAGTCCTAAAAAATCTAATTTATTAAAAGTGATGTTGTTCATAATGCATTCTCCTTACTTGTTTAATGTAGAAGCAACAGCTTTTGCATCGATAAGAGCGGAAAATACCAAGCTCATTGTATTTAAGAAATTGTTCGTTTTCATTTTGTTCATCATATAGATCCGCTCCTTTTCAAATGGTTGTTGCCCTGTTTCTGACTTAATTATATGAAATGTTGCGGAGAGTCACTATCGAATTAGCTTACAGGAAAATTACACTTTTGTAAGAAAAACGAATGAAAGTGTCATGATGAGAAGATTTGACATATGTTCATGTGATTCATTAAGTTAAAAGTAGAGGTGAGTGTATGGCTAATATTAAAGATATTGCAAAGATGGCTGGGGTTTCAGTTACGACTGTTTCGAGGGTATTAAATGATCATCCATATGTAAGTGAAGAAAAAAGGAAAGTTGTTTTAGAAATAGTTGAGAAATTGAATTACTCGCAAAATGCAAATGCTGTTCATTTATCAAAAGGGAAGACGAATATTGTTGGCGTGATTTTACCTTATATTAATCATCCGTCTTTTGATGCGATGGTGGGTGGAATGATGGAAGTTGCGTTAGCTCATAATTACAGGGTGCTTCTTTGTCAAACGAACTACAATAAAAAAGAAGAAATGAAAAGTTTACATATGTTGAAAACAAAGCAACTAGACGGTCTTATCATTTGTTCTCGTGCTAATGAGTGGGAAACTATAGAGCCTTATGCAGCGTATGGGGCGGTTATTGCTTGTGAGGATAATGATATTGAAAGCATATCGAGTGTATATACAGATCATTTTAATGCCTTTCAATTAGGGATGAGTTACCTTATTGAAAAAGGTTATAAGAAGATTGGATATTGTACGGGAAGAAAGTTAGGGCCAAGTAGTAAGAAACGTTTTGATGCTTATAAACAACAGCTACAATTAATAGATGAAGAAGTGATGGAAGATCGGATTTTCACAGAATGCTTTACGTTAGAAGATGGTGTAAGAGTTGCACATCAATTCAAGGAGATGGAGAATCCTCCTGAAGCATTAATAGTGGCAGGAGATGAAGTTGCTATTGGGATCATGACAGAAGTTGAAAAATTAGGTATTGAAGTTCCTGAGGATTTAGCGATTATTGGTTTTGATAATCAACCGATTTCTCAAGTTTTACAACTGACAACCATTGACCAAAATTTAAAGGGAATAGGTAAGACGGCTTTTGAAATGTTTTATAGGCAAGTAAGTGATGAGGGTTCTAAACAAGAAAAGATGGAAATTCCGTATAAACTTGTGGAACGCTCGACGGTTTAGTATTTATCCGTTATGTGTATAATCACATAACGGATTATTTTTTGAAATGTCTTTGACAGGAAACGCGTTTCATACTTTATAAAAGAGTTACACCGGTCTGTAATAATCCATGGATTCTTTTCAAGTGCTAAAACAATGAATAGAATTTGGAGGAATATGCATGAATGAACTTTTATTAAGTATGAAAAAATATGTAGAGGATGACGAAAAGATTTTAGCGTTTGTCGTAGGGATATTTGAAAAGGATGACTTTACTTTATGTTATCAACATGGGATTTTTGTTGCCACTACTAGACGTCTTCTATTTTACGGGAAATTTTCGTGCTATCCTGCGATATTTGAAGAGTATTCATATTTGCATATAGATGACATAGATTTCCGTCCATATTTCGAATGTACTTGTAATCGTGAAACCATTAGAGCTAAGTATATTCAGAGTGGGAATGTGGAGCGCTTTGTCCGTACAGTTAGAGCTAATATGAATAATTAATCACCCCTTTGTTTAAACATAATATCTTGGTCTTTGTGAGGGAAAATGCGGAATAAAAACAACTTCTAAACCTCTAGGAGATAGTGATACAATGTCAAATGGGGGGAGGTATGAACTATGGTTAATCAACGTATAAAGGAAATAACACTAATTACAATTGGTTCATTATTATTCGCAATTGGTATTAATTACTTTGCAATTCCAAACCGTTTATCAGAGGGTGGAATTATTGGTTTAACGGTTGTTACGTACTATTTATTTGATTGGTCACCAGGAATTGTGAATTTTGGTTTGAATGCAATTTTATTAGCTGTAGGTTATAAATTTTTTGATAAGAAAACGATGGTTTACACAATTATAGGTATTGTGGAAACCTCTTTGTTTTTATATGTTACAGAACATATTGAATATCAAGTAAATAGTGATACGTTACTAGCAGCTTTATTTGCTGGTGTATTTGTAGGTATCGGATTAGGCTGTATGTTCAAAGCTGGAGGTACATCAGGAGGATCGGCAATTTTAGCTCGACTAGCAAATCAATATTTAGGTTGGAGCGTTGGTAAAGGCGTACTTATTATTGATATCGTTGTAATTGCGGGTTCTGTATTTATAATAGGACAAGAAAAGGCAATGTATACACTTGTAGCTGTATTTGTCGGAGCGAAAGTAATTGATTTCATCGTGGAAGGTATGGATACAAAAACAGCTGTTACAATCATTTCAAATCAACCGGATTTAATACGTGAAACTATTACAAAAAACATGACACGCGGTGTCACTGTATTAGAGGGACGCGGCGGATATACTGGTAAAAATAAAGAAGTTTTATATATCGTTATTAATAAACAAGAGCTTGTTAAGTTAAAGCAAGTTATTAGTAGAGTTGATGAAGATGCCTTCGTTGTCATTCACGATGTGCGTGATGTACTTGGCGGTGGCTTTAAAGCAAGCTAAAAGGTGAACGAGAAAATTCGTTCATCTTTTTTTTATCCCGCATTAACGGGCAGTAGAACTCCCACCTCAAAATTCAGCTGGAGCAAAGAAGTTAGGTGGGAGATCAACTGCCCGTAAACGCCCGATTGGTGAGGGCTGATTAAAGTTTCACTTTATTCTTACAAAAATGTAAGGGTAATGTAATGGGATTGAATGGTAGATTAAATTCCTGCTCTTTAGAATGGATGTATAAGTATCCTGTAGAGGAGGAAGATCAGTATTATGAAGAAAAAAATAATTACTACTGTAATAGCCATGGTAGTGATAGTAGTAGTATTACTACCTACGAAACTTGGACCGGTTATTGATAAATATAATCCGCTTTATACGACGAAAGAATACTATACAATTGTGGATGCGATTGGTCAGCATGTCGGTGATGAATGGTATGAATATGAATTTATTGCATTTGATGAACGTGGAAGAGAACAAAAAATAAAGAAGACTGTTAAGCATATGTTAAAGAGAGATGAAGCGTTAAAGGTGTACGCAAAAGGACGCTACGGCGAGGCAATTGAAGAAATTGAAGCTGGAAATATTCCTATTAATGCGAAGAGTAAACTTTTAACGATGAGATAGCGAATTATACCCCCGCCTATTTTTTGTCGAAAATAAAAATACTAGGTAGGGGTATTTTAGATTCGTGAAAAAGCCTTAGTCCATATGGACTAAGGCTTTTCTTATTATATAAGGGGGAAGGGGGTACATTGTAGTAGCATGAGTGAAAGGTATAAGAAGAGTCGGCTACTAGCAATGTAATTTGGTTATGTGAGTATTCTTCTTATTTGGCTTACTTTCTAACCTTATTGTACAAAGTATAGGTAAGGGGAACTATCGAATTACATTACACATAGCTTACAAATATGTAAGACTCCTGTAATGCAATTCGATAGTTAAAAGATAGTAAATTTAATATAGTGTAACTAGAAAGTCTCATTTTATTACTTTCTGATTCGCAATGTTAATGAAGAACGAAAAACCAACTAACTTTGAATAGCCCTCATCTTAGCTTAAGATGAGGCCTTTTTTCAAACCTTACAACATTGTAAGGTTTACGTAAGTTAATTCGATAGTAAATTTGTCATATTTTTTGCATAATAGATACAAATAGATAAAAAATAATTAGGGATATATTAAGAAGGGAGAAAACTGGGATGCGTAAAGAAGAAGTAGTGAAGTTTCCAATTAAAGATTTCTGTAGCTACTTTACTGTTGCCGTAGTATGTATTGGATTATTTGATATAATAACAAATTTAATTGTTAACTAATATAGATGATAAAACAAGAAGGAAGACCCTTTCTTGTTTTTTTTATGGGGGCATAAAGATGAAATTGATTGATAGCCATATACATGTTGATCAATATGAGAATGAAGAGAAAAGTAGATTATTTATAGATGTGGAAAACAGTAAAGAGATACAAGGGCTTATTGCAGTATCTATGAATTATCAATCATGTCTAGAAACTTTATCTTTAGCAAAGCGATATCCTTTTGTACATCCAGCAATAGGTTTTCATCCGGAGCAGCCGATTCATAAAGAGGAATGTGAGAAAATTTATAAATTAATTGAAGATCATGTAGATGAAATTGTTGCGATTGGTGAAGTGGGACTCCCATATTATTTAAGGAAAGAAGATGAAAATATTGCTATTGATCCATACATAGCGGTGTTAAAAAAGTTTGTGGAACTAGCTAGTAAATACGATTTACCAATTATATTGCATGCGGTTTATGAAGATACTGACACTGTATGTGGTTTACTTGAAGAATATAAAGTTTCGCGTGCACACTTTCATTGGTTTAAAGGAAGTGAAGAGACAATGAAACGGATGATGAGGAACGGTTATTATATTTCCATCACACTGGATGTTTTACATAAGGAGAAAATTAGAAAAATAGTTTCGTATTATCCGCTTGAATATATGATGGTAGAAACAGATGGGCCGTGGGAATTTCAGAAGGATACGATGACACATCCTTATATGATAAAAGATGTATTACAAGAAATTAGTATAATAAAAAAAATATCAGTAGAGAAAGTTACTGAGCAAATATATGCGAATACGGTGCGATTTTATAAAGTTAGTGAGTCATAAAAAAACACCAAGCATCTCGCTTGGTGTTTTTTTTATGACTCTAATTTTTTCGCACGTCTTAATAATAAAAGAAAGACAATTATAATGAACCCAATTATAAGGAAGAACCCATATTGTTTTATATAATCAATTATGTCATTCGCACTTGTTGGTTTTTCAACGTGAATGCCTTCTTTATTAGTAGTAATATGAATATCTTTCATTTTTACTTCATTCATGTCTTTTTGTAAATCAATCCACTCTATGTTTGGAATACTTTCTAGTTCTTTTAATACTTCTTTTAATGGTTCAACGCCCAAGTAAGGATGATAAAATGCACCGATAATTCCATCAGATAGTTTAGTGATAGATAAAGCACGTTCTTTCATTTTTGCTATAGCTTGTGGCTTCCCTTCTTCAATAAAGCCAACAGTTTCAGGAATTAATTTCATCCCATGCAAAAATGACGGTGTACTTATATAAGCTGGTGAGTGCATTGATTTCCAAGTTGTATCGTTTAGTTGTATTTGTCCTACATAAGTTGAAAAATATTGTGATAGTATTTCATATCCTTTTTGAGACATTGTATAGTGCGGAGCTTCAAAGGCAACTGGATATAATTTAGCTTCTACAAGCTCTGTAATCCCTTTTTCAATATGATCTTTAATATATTTTTCTTCGAAGGCTTTCCCGTTTTTTACGTATTTATTATAGTCTTCTGTAGACTGAAAATCTTTTTTTGTTTTTGATTTTTCATGGTTTGGTTGGCGAATTGGTTGATCTGTTTTTACATCCCAAAATTCAAAACCTTCGCCAGTTTCACTATCATAAAACTGATGTGTGTAACCATGCATAACGATAGAGCCACCATTATCTTGCATAAAGTGTAAAACATCGATTAATTCAGAGTTATCCTTTAAATGTACTGTTTTTCCTGTGTCTGGATCTTTGTAAACAGGGATAACGGTAATCATATAAGGGAGCTTTTTCTCTTTTAGTAATTCAGCGATTTCTTTTAATTGCTTTACATCTACAGCTGGATGAACGTCTTCAAGACGTAAATAAGCTGAAGTTTTATTTGTTTCAGGTTTTTGTCCGAAATAAGAAAATAACATTTCACCGACGTAATGAGACATCCAATCGAAAAGGTTTGGAGTTGCAACATAATAGGATGTTCCTTGCTGAATGATTAACGGATGAGTTCCATCAGCACTCAAGGCGTAAGCAAGAGTTGTTCCTTTTGTTTCAATTTTCTTCATTAAGCGTTCTTCATGTAATTCATTTTTTAACTGGTTAGTCGGATATTCTATAGTGTGAATTCGTATATCGGTTTCTTTCGAGGTAATGAAAGAAAAACGATTAGATAATTGTTCAACATTTTGTCCTAAAACTAATATGGGACCTGAGAAGTTTTCTAGAAATTGTTTTGCTGCAATAGAAAAATCTTCTTTTTTCTCTCCGATATAAACAATATGTGTATAAGAAGAGGATTCAGTACTTTCCTTTACTTCCTTTAAGCTTTTTACTGTTATATCTTTTGTAAAGTGCCCTAACTGAGTATTAAGGATTTGTACATTGTTTGTAATTTTGTTGTCTTCTGTACTATACAAAACGAGTACTTTTGATTTTGATGATGTTTGTGCAGAGGTATGTATAGGAATGAGTAGTAAAATGCTGAAAAAGATTAGTAGAGTTCTTTTCATTTATTTATGCTCCTATTCTATATATAGAATTCAATTTACAATTATATACAAGAAATAAGTTATAGTCCATGTAAGTTACATTTTTGCACGTATTTACCATATGTTTTTTCGCAAAATCGGTCTAAAGCATGATGATAATATGTATAGTAATTTGCTATGATTGAAAGGTAA
The DNA here is from genome assembly GCF_000832605.1 of Bacillus mycoides. Taxonomy (GTDB): domain Bacteria; phylum Bacillota; class Bacilli; order Bacillales; family Bacillaceae_G; genus Bacillus_A; species Bacillus_A mycoides. The sequence goes on along the minus strand of NZ_CP009692.1, from coordinate 282,043 downwards.
GAGAATGATAGAGTGTTGGTAATTGTAAAAGGAAGGCTGAAAGGGGACAAATTTCAGCGGAGAAAGAGGTAGAGGTAGTGAAGAAATTCTTTGTAGGATTTTTAGTTGTTCTTGGAGTGTATTTATATTTCCAAGGAAAGTCTGAAGGAATGGGTAAGCTAATGAATGAAACAAGCTATGTTGATTCAGAAGAAGCAAAACAGATGAAACAAATCATTATAGAGGAAGCAAAGAAAGTAAACCTTCCGGAATGGATACCTCTTACAATTGCCGAACATGAAAGTAGGTTAAATCCAAGAAGTGTTGGAGATAACGGAACTTCATTCGGATTGTTTCAATTACACCGCGGTGGTGGGCTTGCGCCAGATCATTTAACTGATGAAGAGCTGAAAGATCCACGTACAAATGCGCAAATTGCAATGCCGCATTTAATGAAAGGTTATAAGCGCGGGGTGCAAAAAGGTTTGACTGATTTTGCATTACTGAAATATATAGCGAATACATCTGGATGGCCAGGGAATTTAGGACCAGAGTGGACGGATAACAATATGAAGTATAACATCGGATTAGAGGATGTATACTATCGAAATAAAGGTGTAATCAAAGAGTAGGTTTTCTATACCTACTCTGTTTTTTTATGAATAATTTCATCCTTTTCTTTCGTGAAATACTGCGCTAGTTGTATTTTCACATCTTCTAGTTTTGTAGAAACTTGCGGTATTTTATATCCTACATACAACGGTGAAACGACAAACCTAGGAACAACTTTACAAATGATTTTCCTGTTTAAGTAATAGAAGAATAAGTTATAACTACTACATCCTTTATGGAAATCTGTCAGTATGTAACGTACAGTTTGCTGAATATAATTGGCCATTTCATCTATAAATGCAATATCTTCAATGATGATATTAAATTCAGTAAAGCCGATAATAGGACGCTCTGAAATATTGAGTTCAATGCGTTCATTTTTTTGAACAATTACCCCTTGGAAATTTGCTTCCTCAATATTTTCAAGATAGTCTACATGTTTCATTCCGATAATTTGCATATGTGCATGATGCAAACTTCCGCCTGAAAATGGACCATGATTTTTGTATAAAATCACAGAAGTGAATTCTTCATTTTCCTGTAAGTTTAACCAATGGAGAATAGAGAAGCGAATTAGTTTTCTCATATGTTCTTCTGTATATGTTGCGATATGGTCTTCGCAATTATCTGTTTCGATTAGCACGGTTTGAAAGGTATCCTTTAATGTAGGAAATTTATTTTTTAACCAAATAATAGAGCCCTCAGTTGCTAAAATATCCGTTAAATTTTCTCTGTCACAAAAAGGACATGCAGCGCTTCTGTTCCGAATGCTTTCTGGTTTTTGTTTACCGATATCGTTTAAAAAATATAGTTGTTGTGTATCCATTTGTATATGCCCCTTTAAAATATATGTAAAAATCCCGCTTAATACATTCGGGAAAAGGAGAAGGAAATCCTTTAAAGGGAATAGAGAAAAATAAAAGACAAGATATCCTCATTGCAATAGGGTACCTTGTCTTTTATTTTTTCTTTAATAGTGTGTATGGATAATATAGAGCATTTTCATTTTGTTTCTTTTTTCTATTTTTTATTGTGTATAAGGCAATTGCTGTACTTGCGATTACAATAATGGCTTTCTTCATATTCATATACCCCTTTTTATTGTTGGTTTAATTCTTGGCTAACTGCTTTCGCATCAACTAAAGCATGTAAGATCATTTTTAGCATGTTCATCATAGTTCTTTCCTCCCTTTTATAGTTCGTTTAGTTCTTTTACAACTGCTTGTCCGTTCACTAATACCTCAAAGATTGCTTTTACGATTTCTTTCATCATGATTGTTTCCTCCTTGTTTTTGTCTCTCTTGTTTATATCTTTATTGTATAGGGAGGCATCTTTTCGTACTATCGCTTTCCATTACGTGAACATAACAGTTTTGTAAGATTTGATGTCACTTATTGAAATGTTTAGTCTATCTTCATTATTTTCAGAAAAATGACTATTCAAACATAAATCGGGGAAGTATAATAAAGAAGTAAGTATTAAATTCCGTACGAAAGGAGTGAATGAGATGAAATGTTCTTTAGCTACGCGCGCAAAATTTTTAGATTATATCTATATTTGTCGTGCGATTTTTCATGATGCAGTTGTTAACGGGATACGTATGCCCTTTTTTAACAATTGCATAGTAGCTATTGAACGATAGAAGTCTCTTCACCCATTTTTGATAAACGTGTGAAAAGGGAGCTATTTGGCTTCCTTTTTCTATGACAAAAACCATGGGGAATGTTTCTTTCCCATGGTTTTTTATATTGAAAGGAGTACGGAAAATGACAATTTGTAGTGTAAATAATGTAAAGAAATCTTTTGGTGGAAACATCATATTTGAAAATATATCGCTTGAAATAAAGAATGGAGAACGTATTGGATTAGTTGGTCGTAACGGTAGTGGGAAGACAACTATCTTTCAGCTTCTAACAGGAATGGAGAGTTTGGATGCAGGAGCCATTCATATGAAGAAAGGTACATGCATCGGTCATGTAGCACAAATTCCAAAATTTAATAATGAAATGAATGTATATGATGTATTAAGCTCCGCTTTTAAAAAGGAAAAAGAGTTGGAGATAGAAATGCATGCTTTAGAAAAAAATATGGCGGAAGAACAGGAATCATCTGCTTTACAAAAATTGATGGAGAGATACGGAGTAATTCAAGAAAGGTACGCGTTTCTCGGTGGTTATGAAATAGAAGCGAATATTATGAAGGTAGCAAATGGTCTACAGGTGACGGAACTATTTCCAAGATCATTTATGGAGTTAAGTGGTGGAGAACAAACAAAAGTAAGCCTTGCGTATATGCTATTGCAGAAACCAGATCTACTTTTGTTAGATGAACCAACAAATCATTTGGACTTATTTGCAGTCGAGTGGTTAGAGCAATTTCTAAAAGAATATACAGGAACAGTTATGGTCATTTCGCATGATCGCTATTTCCTTGATGAAGTTGTAACGAAAATTTTTGATTTAGAAGATGGAGAAATTCACGTATATCATACGAACTATTCACAGTTTGTTGAGGAAAAGGAAGAAAGGCTGCTTCAAGAATTTCAAGCGTATCAAGAACAGCAAAAGAAAATAAAGAAAATGAAAGAAGCAATTAAGCGTCTACGTGAATGGGCAAATCAAGCGAATCCGCCGAATGAAGGATTGCATAAGAGAGCCAGAAATATGGAACGTGCATTAGAGCGCATAGAGAAACTAAAGAGACCCATTTTGGATAGAAAACAGATGGGACTTCAGTTTGAAGGGCAAGAGAGAAGCGGGAAAGATGTTGTTGTAATGAAAGAAGTGAGTAAAGGATTTGATGAACGGTCTTTATTCGAGAAAGTAAATTTGCATATTCGTTTTCAGGAGCGCGCAGCTATCGTTGGACGTAATGGTACAGGAAAGACTACGTTATTAAAACTATTACTAAAAGAAATGCAGCAAGATGCTGGAGAAATTCGGATTGGTAGTAGTGTGAAAATTGGTTATTTATCGCAACATGCGTACGGGAATATGAAGAACAATGTATTGGAAGCTTTCAGAGATTGCGTGGCTGTAACAGAGGGAGAAGCAAGACATATATTAGCTCGTTTCTTATTTTATGGTCCAGCTGTTTTTAAGAAAGTAACGCAACTTAGCGGTGGAGAAAAAATGAGGTTAAGGCTCGCGCAACTTATGTATCAAGATGTTAACTTTCTTATTTTAGATGAACCGACGAATCATCTTGATATTGAATCAAGGGAGGTTTTAGAGGAGGCCCTTGAACAATATAATGGGACGATTTTAGCTGTTTCACATGATCGTTATTTCTTAAATAAATTGTTTGAAAAGACATATTGGATTGATGAGCACAAATTATTTGAGTTTGCAGGGAACTATGCATGGGCTCGTCAAAAGTGGGAAGAAAGAATTGAGAAACAGGTAGTAAAACAGAAGCAGCAACAGCAAGGGAATAAAGCGTTAGAAGTAATGCCTATAAAAAAGAAGAAGTCTAGGGATTTAGAGGCAGTTGAAAATGAGTTAATGCATATAGAAGAAGATATATATGCACTCGAATGTAAAATGGAAAATGTAGTTGATGTTGAAATGCTTGAACAATTATATGAAGAAAAAACGAAAAAAGAGTTTTTACGAGCGGAGTTATATAATGAGTTAGAGAATATTGTGGAGTAAAGAAAATAGAATGAAAAAGAGCAAGTTGTTTCCTCATATTTTGGGGGAGGGCTTGCTCTTTTTAGTATAATGAAAGCGGAAAAATTGGTATAATTTTCTTGCTGCTGTGATAATAGAATGAACTTTAGGTCACTAAAACGTGGGGAGAATTTTATGTTAGGATATGCGCGGATTGCTACAATCGTCATGATTTGCTTAGTTTACGCAAATCATGTTTCACGTGAAACAGAAAATTTACAAATTTTTGTCGGTATTGCACTTTTTATTTATATTGTGAATCATATTTTGCTTGTAAAAGCAAAAGGGAGTAGGAAACTTGTTTTTTATACCTTGCTCACAAACGGTATTGTCACAGCGTTATTAGGGTTTTTATTTCCCGAGACATGTTTGTATTTAATTATATTTGGAATTGATGCGGTAGGATTATTTATTCATGATTGGCGTAAAAGGATGACTTATTTTTTTATCGCTTTTTTCTTTCTTTGTTGGTTTATAAATATACTACATACGTATCAACATACAGAGAGTCTGGAATTGGAGAGTAATGCAATTAACTTTATGTTTATCATTTTCAGTGCTTTAGCTGGAAACTTAATAAAAAAACTTACAGCTGCTCGGCAAATGGTAGATGAGCAATATGGGGAATTAGCATTATCTCATACAGCTTTAAAAGAAGCACATGAGCAATTACGTCTATATGCAAAAGAGGTAGAAGAATTGACAGCTGTTCGGGAGAGAAATGATATTGCCCGAGAAATTCATGATACTGTTGGTCATAATATGACGGCATTACTTGTTCAGTTACAACTGGCGGAGGTTTTATGGAAACAAAAATCGGACGCTACAGAAGAGGTTTTACATACATGCCATGGGTTAGCTAGAAAATCACTTCAAGAAGTGAGAGCTTCTGTGCATGCCTTAAAAGAGGAAAGTAAACTAGGGAACATAATAGAGAATATGCGTGAAATGTTACATGGATATTCTAAAGTGACGAAAGTACAAGTATCTTTTCAATTACAAGGAGATCCGGTTTTGATTCCGTTGTCACTACAGCCTACGTTGCTTCGTATTATGCAAGAGTCTTTAACGAATGCAAAACGTCACGGAAAAGCTAGTTTATGTGAAGTGAGTTTAGTTTGTTCAGTGGAACAAGTTAAGTTATGTATTTTGGATAATGGTATGGGAGTCAATGAAGTAAGCCCTGGATTTGGCTTACTTAATATGAAAGAACGTGTAGAGGAGCATGGTGGAATCATTCAATTTGAGAGTGAAATAGAAAAAGGTTTTCGCCTAAAAATCGAATTTCCACTCCGAGAAAAAACATGGGTAATAGGGGGAGCGTTATGATTCGAATTATGATTGTTGATGATCAATCACTGATTCGTGATGGATTGGCAATGATATTAAATTTACGTCCGGAACTGGAAGTGGTAGGGACGGCTAGTGATGGGGATGAAGTCGTACAAAAGGTGAAACAATTACAGCCTGAAATTATTTTGATGGATATTCGGATGCCTCGTATGAATGGTGTTGAAGGAACTCGTTTAGTTAGAGAAAAGTTTCCTTATATAAAGGTTCTTATGTTAACAACTTTTAGTGATAGTGAGCTTATTTTTGAGGCATTAGAGCAAGGAGCGAGTGGTTATTTATTGAAGGATATGGAGACAGATGCAATCGCGCAAGCAATTTTAACGGTGTATAGTGGCGGGGTTGTGCTTCCTCAGGATATAACAGCGCAAATTATAGAGGAATTAAAAAAGACGAAAGTGGCAGTAGAGTGTAACCCACCAGAACAACTAAAACAATTAACTGAGCGAGAAGTAGATGTTTTAAGAGCAATTGGACTGGGGTTAAATAATAAAGAGATTGCCGAAAAGCTATTTATTACAGAGGGAACTGTTAAGAATCATGTTTCTAATTTGATTAGTAAGCTAGAACTGAGAGATCGAACACAAGCAGCAATATACGCAGTAAGGTATGGCGTCACGATGTACACATGACTTTTGGCATATATAAGTGTGAAAAAGCAGCAGAATTTGCTGCTTTTTTATTTTGTATTTCTATCTTAAGGGTGATGGAGAGAAGAAGAAATTTTTCTACAATGAAAGTGTAGATGAATACAAAGGGGCTGAATCAATATGTTAGTCATAGATCATATTACGAAATCATTTGGCAAGAAGGAAATCGTAAAGAATGTTTCTTTTGAAGTGAAAAAAGGTGAAACATTTGGATTGCTTGGACCAAACGGAGCGGGGAAATCAACGACGATATCAATGATTTGCGGGTTAATTCCATACGATAGTGGTGATATAAAAGTTGGTGGGAAATCTGTAAAAGAGTATCCATTAGAAGCGAAAAAGAAAATCGGTATTGTCCCGCAAGACATTGCGCTGTATCCGACACTTTCAGCAAAGGAAAATTTAATCTTCTGGGGAAAGATGTACGGTTTAAATGGAAAAGTTGCAAAAGAGCGGGCAGAGGAAGTGTTAGCTTACGTCGGTTTACAGGATCGGGGAAAAGATAAAATTGAAACATTTTCAGGTGGAATGAAAAGGCGTATTAATATTGGTGCAGCACTTATGCACGAACCAGAGTTATTAATTATGGATGAACCGACAGTCGGGATTGATCCGCAGTCGAGAAATCATATTTTAGAGACTGTTAAAAAGTTAAATGAAAAAGGTATGACGGTCATTTATACGAGTCATTACATGGAAGAAGTTGAGTATTTATGTGAGCGAATTGCCATCGTTGATCATGGAAAGGTAATTGCACTAGGAACGAAAAGAGAGCTATGTAATCGTCTAACAGATGGGTTTATGGTGAAATTGCAATTAAATCGCTACAGTACGGAACTGCTACAAAAGTTGAAGGCACTACCTGTTGTTGAGCGGATTATTTTTGACGAAGATAGTAGCACGATTGATATTGGACTAAATGGTGGCGAGGCAATTGGCATAGTTGTTTCAGAAGTTGTTGAAAACAAAGCTCAAATTTTAAAACTGGAAGTAAAAGAACCGAATTTAGAGGCACTTTTTTTACAATTAACAGGACGTTCACTTCGTGATTAAGGGGGTTAGTACGAGATGAGAAGTTTCATTATTGCATGGAAAGATTTAAAAATCCGTTTAATTGATCGGCGCGGATTTATGATGATGTTAATTATGCCACTTGTATTAACGGCCATTTTAGGTTCAGCATTAAGTAATGTATTTGAGAGTGGTGGACTACCGAAAACAGTAATTGGCTATTATCAAGAGGGAACGGATGAGTTTGCAGATGTCTTTCAAAAAGATGTATTGCAATCTAAAGAAATAAAAGATGATGTGAAAGTAAAGGTAGTTAACTCTCGGGAAGAGCTTGAAGATATGTTAAAGGAAAAGAAAATAGATGTAGGAATTGCCATCCCAAATAAATGGAGCGAACAAGTACAAGATGGAAAATTAAAAGAACCAAAGGTGCTTATAGACCCATCAAAAGATATACAAGCAAAAATTGCTGAGTCAATGATCCGCTCTTTTTCAGAACGTGTTCAAACAGTCGCAGTATCTACTAAAAGTGTTGTAACAGAATTAGCAAAATCTCAGCAGAGTGATGTAGCACAAGTTGCAAAAGAGGTAAGTGGAAGTCTACAGACGATAGCAACTGCAAGTGTGGGTAACATCCAAAAAGGAACGGTAGGAAAAAAAACAGTTGCAGCGATGCAATATTATGCAGCAGCAATGTTAGTCATGTTTTTACTATATAACATAACAGTAGGTGCAAAGTCAGTTGTAACAGAGCAACGAACTGAAACGTTGGCGCGTTTGTTCAGTACACCGACGAGCTCATTTTCAATTTTATTCGGGAAGTTTTTAGGTACATTACTATTTGCCTGTATACAATTTGGAATATTTATAGTTGCTACACACTTTATGTTTCATGTGGAATGGGGCGCAGATGTGTCTCAAATAGTAGTGTTGGGAATTTCTTATGCAATTTGTGTTTCTGGTTTATCTATGTTAATCGCCGCTTTTATTCGTGAGGAAAAAACGGCAGACTTAATGGGGGGAATCGGTATTCAAATACTAGCTATATTAGGAGGATCAATGTTACCGATTTACGTATTTCCCGATACACTTCAAACAGTTGCAAATATTGCTCCGAATAAATGGGCACTTACGAGCTTTTTAAATATTATGTCGGGAACATCTTGGGATGTGCTATTCCCTGTCATTTTAAGTTTATGTAGTGCAGGAATTATCTCCGTTATGATTGGAACGTTACGTTTACGTACGAGATAGGAGGGGAAATGATGAAGAAAGTTTGGGCGCTTTGTTGGCTAGAATTAAAACAAATTTTAATTAAGCCACAAAGTTATATACTCATGTTTGGAATGCCTATTATTTTTACACTCATATTCGGTGGACTTTTAGGCGGAAGTGGGAATGAGAAAGTAAATATTAGTTTAGTAGATAAAGATGGTTCTGTATTATCTGGCAAGTATTATGAGGAAATAAAGAAAAGTGATTTAATTTCTATAGAAAAGGTAACGTATAGGGAAGGGACACAGAGGATCGAAGATAAGAAAGCATCTGGTATAATCATCATTCCGAAAGATTTTCAAAAGAGTATGCTAGATGGAAAAGTAGAAAATATCCAATTTCAAGCCAGTGCTGATTTTACGGGTGGAACTTCTGTAGAGCAAGTATTAGCAAGTGCATTAAAAAAGATGGAGATAGAAGTTAGTGCAGCAAGAGATTTTGAGAAGAAAAGTAACACTTCGTGGGAAACGATGTATGAAACAATTTATACAAAAATAGATCCTGTTTCGATTCAAAAAGAATTGATTTTACACGATGATCAAAAGTTAAATAACGTTACAGGGCGAGCGGCAGGTTTTTCAATTCTATTCGTCATGATTGTCATGTTAAGTGCGACGGGAACTATTTTGAAAACTAGACAACTTGGTGTTTGGTCTCGTTTATTAGGGGCACCAGTTTCAAAAGTTCAAATACTAGCAGGATATATCCTTTCCTTCTTTTTAATAGGGTGGATTCAATTTGGTGTTTTAATGATATTAACGCATTCATTATTTGATGTGCAGTGGGGAAATTTATTAGGGGTTATTACACTCGTTTCAGTATTGCTATTAGCGGTTATTGGTCTAGCTTTATTATTGGCAAGTATCGTGAAAACAACAGAACAGCAGTCCGCACTAGGGAATATCGTTGTAATTTCAACGTGTATGATTGGTGGTCTTTATTGGCCAATTGAAATTGAGCCTTCATGGATGCAAGCGGCGGCAAATTTTGTTCCGCAAACGTGGGCGATGCGTGGCTTTACTGAGTTAATTGTAAGGGGAGGTACATTAGCTGATATAGGAGGATATATTGGTATACTCATTTTATTTGCAGGAGTATTTTTCGTAATTGGTTTAACAAGAATACGTTATGACTGAAAAAAGAAAGCAGAGTTACAGCTTTACGCGCTGAACTCTGCTTTCTTTTTGTGTGGTATCTTCCCTTGTTGAAATTATAATAGCGATCCCGAGCATAATAAAAAAAGCTAAAAAGAGGACGAACTTTGGGAAGAAAGGGAATAGTAATAACGCCCCGACTATTATGATTGTTAATAATACATAGTGCAGGACATATTGGAATAGGTTGTCCATATTTTCGCCCCCTTCTTGGTAGTTAATTGTTATTATTCTATGCGGGACTATTAGGTAATAGAAGGTGTTTTTTATTTTTTGAAAGACATCAATTAGCAAGGATTGACATAACTAGTGAAAAGGAATAATCTTGAAATTAATTCATACTATTTTTATAGGTAAAGTAAAGATAATTACAGAATTGGCGTTATGTTACCACTTAATAAAAAAACAGGAAAGTAAGGGTGAGAATTATGCGAAAGGTTTTTAAAGGGTTACTTTTTACGTTTCTTAGTACATCGGTTTTATTAGCAGGATGTGCTCAAGAAGAGACAAGTACAAATGAAGCAACAAAGATGCCGAAAGTAAAAGATGAGTTTATTAAAGCGAGTGACAAAGCAAAAAGTCCAGCAAAGGCAAAAGAAAGAAAGGATACCTTTGTAGTGGGAATGCCGAGCCCTGGCGGGATATTCCTTCCGCATTTTATGGAAAATGGGTGGGATGGTAATATAACACAAGCTATCTTTGCTCCTCTCGTTGGATTGGATAAGGAGGGGAAACCAATTCCAATTCTAGCGAAGAAATGGGATATTTCGGAGGATCAGCTTACATATACGTTTCATTTGAAAGATGATTTAAAGTTTAGTGATAGTTCACCGTTAACAGCGGATGACGTAGCATTTACATTAACTTTACTACATGATCCAACTTATAGTGGTGCAACGGACATAAGCCAAACAGCAATAAAGGGTGGGCAAGCATATAAAGAAGGAAAGGCTACATCTATTGAGGGGATTCAAGTCATCGATCCGAAAACAATTACGATTACAACTGAAAAGGTAAATGCCCAAACATTATCGTTAATTGGTGGAGAAGTTATATCAAAAGCTTATTACGGTAAAGAATATAAGCAAGGGAATTTAGAGTATTTAAAAGAGTTATATGGAAAACCGATGGGAGCAGGAGCTTATAAACTAGATAAATATATTCCAGGTCAAGAGGTTCGTTTTGTAGCAAATGAAAATTATTTTGAAGGTAAACCGAAGATTGAGCACTTTATTTATAAAATTACAAAAGGTGATACGAAGCTGCAACAATTTCAAGCGGGCGAAGTAGATTATGATGGCTTCACGACAAATGCGGAGACGATTGAACAATTAAAAGAGTTAGGCTTTGCTAATGTTAATGTGTATACGGGAAGTTCATACGGTTACATTAAAATGAATTATAAGAAGTCATACTTTAAAGATAAACGTGTACGCCAAGCGTTTATTTATGGATTAGAGCGTCAAAAGGTCATTGATACATATTTCCAAGGATACGCTTCACTCGTTAATGTACCAATTACACCAGTTTCGTGGGCGTATACAGAAGAAGGAATCAATAAATACGAATATAATTTAGAAAAGGCGAAGAAATTGCTCGATGAAGCTGGGTGGAAAGCTGGATCAGATGGTATTCGTGAAAAAGATGGCCAAAAATTGAAGGTAAGTTATTTTGCTTCTTCTGCAAGTAAAATCAATGATGTGATGATCCCCGTTATGAAGGAGGATTATAAAAAGATTGGGGTAGATTTCAATCCTGAATACATGGACTTTAATACGATGATTTCCAAGGTAATTAAAGGAGATTATGATTTAGCGATGGTCTCCACACCGATGATTGATGATCCGAGCGGAACAATTGAGGAGTTTGTTTCGACAAGTAAGCGTAATTATGATGGATATCATAATCCGAAAGTAAATGAATTAGCTAAGCAGGCATTAGAAACATTGGATATTGAAAAACGAAAAGAAATCTATAAAAAACTATATCAAGAGTTAAGTGAAGATCCACCTGTTATTTTCTTAAACAATAGTAAAGTCGTGTCTGCACATAATGCACGAATTCAAGGATTACAAGAAGATAATTATAATGGTATTTTGTTAAGTTTACCTAAATTGAATATTGCTCAATAATTTCGAAAGAATTATCGAAATATTTATATAGAAATAATTGACAAAATATACTGAAAGATATAAGCTAATAACCATAAAGTCTACCGGAAAGGTCGGAATAAGATTGTTACCCCTCAAAAACAACTATTTTTTTATAACCAAAACCGACTTTTCCGATTGGCTATAAAATGTTGCTGTGGGAGGCATACATTAGGCAAGCAGTTCATAAGGTGTAATTATTAAAAAAAAGTTAGGGTGGGGACAATGAAGAAAAAGACAAAAAAATGGGCTGGTGTATTTTCGGTATTACTGAGTAGTTCGCTTGTGTTATCTGCTTGTGGGGGACAGGAGGATACGGCTTCTACAGAACCAGTAAAACAGCAAGATTTAAAAAATATAAAAGTTGAAAATATTGCTGCGACAGATAAGACGAAAGTACCAGATAAAGCGAAGAATAGAAAAGATACGTTAGTAGTTGGCATTAGTAAACCAGGCGGCGTATTTTTACCATATTTCCAACAAAATGGTTGGGATGGAAACGTCACTTCAGTTATTTTTGCATCCCTTGTATCTACAGATAAACAAGGAAAACCAACTCCAGAATTAGCTGAGAAGTGGGATATTTCCTCTGATCAGTTAACATATACATTCCATTTACGTAAAGATTTGAAATTTAGCGATGGTTCACCATTAACAGCAGATGATGTAGCGTTCACATTGACGCTTTTACATGATAAGGCATATGAGGGTGACAAAGACATTTCTCAATATGCTGTTAAAGGTGGTAAAGAATATAAAGAAGGAAAAGCAACTTCTATTGAAGGAATTCAAGTTGTTGATCCACAGACAATTAAAATTACAACTAAAAAAGTTAATTCACAGGCACTAACAGCCTTAGGTGGAGAGGTATTATCAAAAGCTTATTATGGAAAAGATTACAAACAAAATACAAGCTTAGATTACTTAAAAGCGTTATATGAAAAACCGATAGCTGCGGGTCCATATAAATTTGAAAAGTATATCCCAGGGCAAGAAGTGCGATTTGTAGCAAATGAAAATTATTATGCGGGTAAACCAAAAATTCCAAACTTCATTTATAAAATTACTTCTGGTGATACGAAGCTTCAATTATTCCAAACAGGTGAGGTTGACTACACTGGCCTAGGTACTGGTGACGAAGTTCTTGAACAGGCTAAGGCTTTAGAATTTGCAAATATCCAAATCGAAACAGCAGCGTCATTTAGCTATATTTATATGAATAATAATAAGCCGTACTTAAAGGATAAAAAGGTTCGTCAAGCACTTATTTACGGATTAGATCGTAAAAAATATGTTGATACAGCATTGAAAGGATACGGTACGGTAGCTAATGTACCAATTCATCCAACTTCTTGGGCTTATACGGAAGAAGGAGTTAATAAATATGAATACGACAAAGAAAAAGCGAAAAAATTATTAGATGAAGCAGGATGGAAAGTTGGTTCGGATGGAATTCGTGAAAAAGATGGTCAAAAATTAAAGCTTTCTTATTTCGGCCCAAGTTCGGCTAAAGATAGCGATTTATTAATTCCGATTGCAAAAGAGAATTATAAAGAAATAGGTGTAGAATTTAACCCTGAATTTATGGACTTTAATACTATGCTTTCGAAGGTAAACAAAGGTGATTATGATTTAGCTTCTGTTTCGACACCAATTACAAGTGATCCGAGTGAAACAGCTGGTGAATATTTGTCGGGTGTCAATGAGAAGAGTCTTGGTTATAAAAATACAAAAGTAGATGAGTTAATTCAAAAGGGTATTGAAACGGTAGATATTGAAAAACGTAAACCAATCTATAAAGAACTGTATAAAGAATTAAGTGATGATCCACCAGTAATTCTATTAAACTATCGTAGAACAATTACTGGTTATAACGGGAATATAAAAGGAATTGACCCTGAAAAATACAATAGTATTAGTGCAAACTTACCAGCTCTATCTATCGAAAAATAACGAGAAGAATGTATAAGTAGAAGACATTTTTTCATTCGGCAAGTAGTGTGCCGCTTTGAAAAAATGTTCTTCTATTTTAAGCATAAGATTGGAGAGAAAAAGGGTGAAAACATATATCATTCGTAGGCTGTTACAAATGATTCCTACACTGTTGGGGACATCGATTATTATCTTCTTCCTGTTCGCACTTCTTCCAGGAGATTATATTGATTCAAACCCGAAGATTACACCGGAAAGAGCAGCTGAACTTAGGGAATTGTATGGATTGAATAAACCAATTGTTGAGCGATATTTTCACTGGCTAGGTAATGCATTGCAGGGGGACTTTGGTTTTTCTCTTCAATATCAAGAATCTGTAACGTCATTATTAAATAAATTTATATGGAATTCGTTTATTGTTGCGATTATTGCATTGTTCTTTATTTGGCTAATTGCACTTATTATCGGTGTATTTTCAGCGACAAAGCAACATTCTTTATTCGATAAGCTTGTAACAATTGGTGTATTTGCAGCGATGTCATTTCCTTCATTCTTTATCGGTTTGTTTTTAATTAAAGTGTTTGCGGTTGACTTTAAGCTGTTACCGATAGGCGGGATGATTGATGTTGGGAGTAATTCAACTGGGCTTGCTTACGGAATAGAAGTTGCAAAGCATATGGTTTTACCCGTATTTATTTTAACTCTTCTTGGAGTTGGCTCATTAACTCGTTATTTTAGAACGAGTATGTTAGAGGTTGTACGGCAAGATTACATTCGAACGGCTAGAGCAAAAGGGTTAAAGGAGAAGACCGTTATTTATAAACATGCATTAAAAAATGCAATTTTGCCGGCTATTACATTGCTTGCATTTGAATTACCAGGGTTGTTTTCAGGGGCAATTATTATAGAACAAATTTTCAACTGGCCAGGTATCGGTAATATTCAATTAGAAGCACTTAATTTTCGTGATTATACGGTATTAATGGCATTTACGATGTTTCTTTCGTGTTTGACAATTGTTTCAAACTTTTTAGCGGATATTGTATATGCAGTTGTTGATCCACGTATTCGGTTGAAGTAAGGGGGGGAAAGAGATGGAAACTGTTACAGCAACTACGGAAAAAAAAGAAAAAAAGAAAAGAAGGAATGGATCATCGCCGTGGAGGCAAGCTTTTAAAAGGATAAAGAAAAATAAAATGGCACTTATAGGATTTTACGCATTAGTTTTTATGTTTTTATTTTGTTTTATTGGTCCATTCTTTTCACCGTATGCATCAGGAAAAATACAAGTTACGTTAATTAACAAACCACCTAGTTTTTCTCATTGGCTTGGCACAGATCAATTAGGAAGAGACATTTTAACGAGGCTTATGCAAGCAGGACGGATTTCATTAACAATTGGCTTAGCCTCAATGGTGTTATCCGTTATACTAGGTGCTTTATTAGGAGCGATTGCAGGTTTCTACCGTGGTATCGTCGATAATATTATAATGCGTCTCGCGGATATTTTAATGTCGATGCCAGGATTACCGTTACTTATTATAATGGGAGCTATTTTATCAGAATGGAAAGTACCATCTGATTATCGTCTTTATGTCATTATGATCATTTTAAGTTTAGTAGGTTGGCCAGGACTTGCACGCCTCGTACGAGGTCAAATTTTATCGCTGCGAGAACAATCGTTTATGCAAGCTGCTGATGTACTCGGGATAAACGATTACCGGAAAATTGTATATCATTTAATCCCAAATGTTCTGCCGATATTAATTGTTGTATCCACATTAGGTGTTGCAGGTTCTATTTTAGGAGAGTCTGCACTAAGTTACCTAGGTTTACAAACACACTTTCAGACGGAAGAAGGTACAGTAAAGGCTGTCAATCATGTTAGCTTTTCAGTTCGAGAAGGTGAAACAGTTTGTGTAGTAGGCGAATCAGGTTGCGGGAAAAGTGTAACGGCTTTATCTATTATGGGACTTATTGCTGAATCTGGCGGCATCGTTGGTGGTGATATTCTTTATGAAGGAAAAAGTCTTTTAGGAATGAAAGAGAAAGAACTTCGTAGTTTAAGAGGAAATGATATCGCGATGATTTTCCAGGAACCGATGACATCACTTAATCCGGTCTTTACTGTTGGAGAGCAAATTGTTGAGACGTTAAGAGAGCATGAACTACTTAGCAAAAACGAAGCATACAAAAAAGCAATTGAATTAATTCGTAAAGTTGGTATTGCTCGTGCTGATGAAATTGTCCATTCTTATCCGCACGAATTAAGCGGTGGTATGTTACAACGTATTATGATTGCTATTGCACTTAGTTGTAATCCAAAGTTATTAATTGCAGATGAACCGACAACAGCTCTAGACGTTACGATTCAAGCGCAAATATTAGACTTACTAAGACAAGTAAAAGAGGAATTTAAAACGTCCATTTTATTAATTACACATGATCTAGGTGTTGTAGCAGAAATGGCCGATTATGTTGTCGTTATGTATGGTGGAAAAGTTATTGAAGAGGCACCGGTACTAGAGATATTTCAAAATCCGAAACATCCATATACGCAAGGGCTGCTAAAATCAAAACCAGTAATGGGGAAACGAACAGATAAACTTTATTCTATTCCAGGGCAAGTTCCAAATTTAGTTGGCTTAGATGAGTTTTGCTACTTTAGTGGCCGCTGTGAACATTGCATGGAAATATGCAAAAATGAAGCGCCAAATCTTAATGTGCATGACGAGGATCATAAAGTAGCTTGTTGGTTATATGAGGAGCGTGCTGGGCAATGAGTGAACCATTATTAGAAGTGAAGAACTTAAAAACGTATTTTCCGATTAAGGGCGGCGTATTTAGTAGAACGATTGGACATGTGAAAGCGGTAGATGGGGTAAGCTTTACAATTGATAAGGGAGAAGTGTTTGGCCTTGTAGGAGAGTCTGGAAGTGGGAAAACGACGATAGGAAAAACAATTCTCCGTCTCGTTCAAAAAACAGAAGGTGAAGTGAAATTTAAAGGTCAAGATGTTCATGCTTTATCAAAAGAAGAGCTGAGAAAGCATCGTCCTAATATGCAGCTCGTCTTTCAAGATCCATTTAGCTCATTAAATCCAAGAATGAGAATTGGAGAAGCGCTTGGTGAGCCAATGTTGGCTCACGGACTAGCGACGAAAGAAAATGTCCGTGCAAAGGTGATAGAAGTATTGGAGTTATGTGGTTTAGCGCCGTATCATATTGACCGGTACCCTCATGAGTTTTCCGGTGGGCAACGTCAACGTATCGTTATTGCAAGGGCGATGGTATTAGATCCAGAATTTATTGTAGCTGATGAGCCTGTTGCGGCATTAGATGTATCTATTCAAGCGCAAATCATTAATTTGTTTAGTGAATTACAGGAGAAAAAGGGATTATCCTATTTATTCATTTCACATGATTTAAGTGTTGTGGAGCACTTATGTACGAAAATTGGAATTATGTATTTAGGAACTATTGTGGAAACAGCACCACGTGATGAGTTATTTGCGAATCCGCTTCATCCATATACAAAAGCATTGTTATCAGCAGTGCCAATACCGGATCCAACGGTTAAGCGAGAACGGATTATTCTAGAAGGGGATATTCCAAGTCCTGCAAATCCACCATCAGGTTGCCGTTTTCATACACGTTGCCCCGTTGCTACAGATATTTGTAAAACGAATGTACCAGAATTCCGTAATGTGGGTGAAGATCATTTTGTTGCTTGTCATCATGTGTAAAAGAAAAGGACTCTTTCAAAATGTGAAAGAGTCCTTTTTTTACCCCGCATTAACGGGCAGTAAGACTCCCACCTGAAAATTCGACACATGCGGGGAAGTTAGGTGGGAGATTAACTTCCCGTAAAAGCCCGATTGGTTCAACTAATAATCAGAGGAACCCCACCTCTGATTAAAGTTTCACTTTATTTACTAGATGAAGTTTGTTTTAATACAAATTGCTCAATTGCATGAGCAACACCGTTTTCATTATTTGTTAATGTAACAACGTCACATAATTTTTTTACGTCTTCTTCAGCATTTCCCATTGCAACTGATAAGCCGGCTACTTGTAGCATTGGCACATCATTAAAGTTGTCACCGATTGCAACAGTATCTTCAATTGGTATATTGAAATAAGCTGCCATTTCTTGCAAACCATTGCCTTTATGGCCATGCTTATCCATAATTTCTACATTAGTAGGAGCTGATGCTGTAACTGAAATGTCCGTATCTTCTTGTAAAGTTTGTAATAGCTGTGAACGATGAGCAGCATTAAATGTTAAAATGAAGAATTTAGATATTTCTAATTCTGGATTATTTACGACATCTTCTATTTTTTGGAAATCAGTAATTAAGTTAGATTTCTTTTGTTTTTCTGTAATTCTTTCAAGTTCCTCAAGTGTAACATCTAGTGTATGTTTATTTTCTTCGAATGCCTGCATAACTTGACCTTGCCATGTATAAGGAGAATAAACCCCTTTATTTGTGTACAACTTATATGGAAAACCTTCAGATTCTAGTAATTTTGCAAGCTTGTATACTTTATCATTTTGTAAACAACGCGAGTTAATTACTTTTCCGTCCACATAAACAATTGCCCCATTGCTTGCTCCAACTGGAAGAGATAGTTTATATTCTTCCAATAATTTCAAAGCATCCTCTTTCGCGCGGCCAGAACAAATCATTACAATATGACCAGCCTCTTTTGCGGTTTGGATAGCTTGTAAGTTCTCTTTGGAGATTTCAAGATTAGATGATAGTAGTGTACCATCCATATCTAGTGCGATTAATTTCAAAATGACCACCTCTTTGTTTCCATTATACATAGTTATATAGAGGAAACATATAAACTTATCTTGGAAAGATAGTATTTTATCCCGCATTAATTTCTAGTAAAAGTGCGATTGGTGAGGGGAATAATTAGTAGGGAATGGAACTCTCGTTGATTAAAGTTTCACTTTGGTTTTTAACAAAATAGAGATGAATAATATTATATTTCGCTTTATGACCTTAATGTTACACTAGTGTTACAAATGTGATTGTAGTAGAAAACGCATTAAAACAGGGTTTTTGAGTGTTTATTTAAAAAAACGTAAAAAAAGTGTAATAAAATTTACGTAATTATATTGCAACGTAATAATAGTTATGTTACATTAGTGTTACAAACGTTACGTAATTAATTTCAATGTAACGTTAACATGAAAACTATGAACTAATCATTTCTTAGTAATTACATATAGATAACTTATAAAAAAGGAGAATGAATGATATGAACAACGAGCAAGTATTAAACGTAACAAAAGGTGACTTCGTAGGATCAGCAAGCGGAGCAGTAGTATTAACAGCATTAATCGTATTTCTTTCAAGCGTATTAGTATAATAGAAGTTTTGTAACAAAAATAAGAGAAGGGAGAATGAAAATTATGAACAACGAGCAAGTATTAAAAGTGACAAAAGGTGACTTCGTAGGATCAGCAAGTGGAGCGGTAGTATTAACAGCATTAATCGTATTTCTATCAAGCGTATTAGTATAATAGAAGTTTTGTAACAAAAGATAAATGAAGGGGGAATGAAAGATATGAAAGAGCAAGTATTACAAGTAACAAAAGGTGACTTCGTAGGATCAGCAAGTGGAGCGGTAGTATTAACAGCATTAATCGTATTTCTATCAAGCGTATTAGTATAATAGAAGTTTTGTAACAAAAGATAAATGAAGGGAGAATGAAAGATATGAAAGAGCAAGTATTACAAGTAACAAAAGGTGATTTCTTAGGATCAGCAAGCGGAGCAGTAGTATTAACAGCATTAATCGTATTTCTATCAAGCGTATTAGTATAATAAAAGTTTTAAATTGTACAAAATGAAAGGAGAATGAGGAATATGAACAGTGAACAAGTGTTACAAGTAACAAAAACAGATTTATTAGGATCATTAGGCGGAGCGGTAATATTAACATCATTTATTCTATTCCTTGCAAATATATTAGTATGAAAAATATAAATACAATCATTCAAAAAAAATAAAGACTCTAACGTATTAGTAAGTAGTTAATATGTTGGAGTCTTTTTTGTTTTCCTCTCATATATACCTTCAAGTATTAATATTTTCCCCTTACTTTAAAGAGAAAAAAGTCGAATTTTATATGTAAGAAAAAAAGAGGAATTTGACAGAAAAGATAGAAAATTTTAAAGGTCGGAAATTGTTAGCTTGCTAACTAATTTCTATTAATTGATGTTGGAAGCGTTTTCGGTTGGTTTTAAGTATGGACCATTTAATCTATTTACAGGGGGATGAAGATATTATGAAACAAAAATCTATGGATACGCTAGCTGCACAAATGGAGGACTTTTTTCCGGTACGTGATGTAGATCATTTGGAATTTTACGTAGGGAATGCAAAGCAATCAAGTTATTATCTTGCGAGAGCGTTTGGATTCAAAATTGTAGCTTATTCTGGATTAGAAACAGGAAACCGTGAAAAGGTATCTTATGTTCTTGTGCAAAAAAATATGCGTTTTGTTGTGTCTGGAGCTTTAAGTAGTGATAGTCGTATTGCAGATTTTGTAAAGACTCATGGTGATGGAGTGAAGGATGTGGCTTTACTTGTTGATGATGTTGATAAAGCATACTCTGAAGCTGTAAAACGTGGCGCTGTTGCGATTGCTCCTCCTGAAGAGTTAACAGATGAGGAAGGTACCTTGAAGAAAGCGGTTATTGGTACGTATGGTGATACAATTCATACGCTTGTAGAGCGTAAAAATTATAAAGGAACATTCATGCCAGGATTTCAAAAGGTAGAGTTCAATATTCCATTTGAAGAATCCGGTTTAATTGCTGTAGACCATGTCGTTGGTAACGTTGAGAAAATGGAAGAATGGGTTAGTTATTATGAGAACGTCATGGGATTTAAACAAATGATTCACTTTGATGATGACGATATTAGCACAGAGTATTCGGCATTAATGTCAAAAGTTATGACGAATGGAAGCCGTATTAAGTTTCCAATTAATGAACCAGCAGACGGAAAAAGAAAGTCACAAATTCAAGAATATCTAGAGTTCTATAACGGAGCGGGTGTACAGCATCTTGCTTTATTAACAAGTGACATTGTAAAAACAATTGAAGTGCTTCGTGCGAATGGCGTGGAGTTTTTAGATACGCCAGATACGTATTACGATGAGTTAACTGCACGTGTTGGAAAAATTGATGAAGAAATTGATAGATTAAAAGAATTGAAGATTCTAGTAGACCGTGACGAAGAAGGTTATTTATTACAAATCTTTACGAAACCAATTGTAGATCGTCCAACTCTATTTATTGAAATCATCCAACGTAAAGGTTCTCGTGGATTTGGCGAAGGGAACTTTAAAGCGTTATTCGAATCAATTGAAAGAGAACAAGAGCGTCGCGGAAATTTATAAAATTTGTATCCACCAGCAAGAGTTCCTTTGTTGGTGGAAATTTCATTTTCATAGGGAGGAATCACGATGAAATTTGTTACATTTCGTCTCCCATCGAAAGAAATGCGAGCTGGATGGCTTGAAGGTGACAAAGTAATCGATATGAATCTTGCGAGTGATGGACAATTACCTTCTTCTATGTTCGCCTTTTTAGAGAAAGCAGATGAGTATGTAGAAGTATTGCGTAATATTAAGAATCCTGCAAAGGGTATATATTCCTTAGAGGAAGTTCAATTTGCAGCGGCAATTCCTAATCCGAGTAGCATTCGAGATTTTTATGCATTTGAGCAGCATGTAAAAACAGCTCGCGGACGAAGAGGGCTAGATGTTGTACCTGAATGGTATGATATCCCGGTTTTTTATTTTACGAACCACCGTGCTGTTATTGGACCAGATGATTTTGTTATTGGTCCGAAGAAGTCTAAAAAGCTTGATTATGAGTTAGAGATTGCTTGCGTAATTGGGAAAGAAGGACGAAACATTTCTCGTGAACAAGCAGAGGAATATATTTTTGGTTACTGCATTATGAACGACTGGAGTGCAAGGGACTTACAAGCAACAGAAATGAAAGTGGGACTCGGTCCAGCGAAAGGAAAAGATTTTGCAACTTCATTAGGAGCGTATCTCGTTACGAAAGAGGAATTAGACGTTTATCGTAACGGTGATCGTTATGATTTAGAGATGACTGCTCATGTAAATGGAAAGATATTATCAAAGGGAAACTTCCAAGATATTTACTATACATTTGCTGAAATGATTGAACGTGCTTCGGAAGACGTTACGTTATATCCAGGAGATGTGATTGGTTCTGGGACAGTAGGAACAGGATGTATTTTAGAACTTGGTACAGAAGAGTGGCTACAAGATGGAGATGTTGTAGAGCTGTCGATTACTGGTTTAGGTACGTTACGTAATACGGTCAAAAAAGACATGAAAGCAGGTGATGGGCATGTTTTATCGTCACATGGGGGAGCTACCTCATAAACGACATGTACAATTTCGTAAAAAAGATGGATCGCTTTATCGTGAGCAGGTAATGGGGACAAAAGGTTTCTCTGGTACCCAGTCTATTTTGTATCATCATTATATGCCAACAGAAGTAGGGCACGCGGCATTATCGCATTCTTGTCAGTTACAGTATGAAGAGGATGCCCTTCTTGCTCATCGCCACTTCCGTACGAAAGAAAATAAAAAAACTGGTGATGCAGTAAGCGGAAGAAACTTTATGCTTGGGAATGAGGATTTATTAATTGGAGTAGTGAGTCCAACAGAAAAAATGGATTATTTTTACCGTAATGGTGATGGCGATGAAATGTTATTTGTTCATTATGGAACAGGAAAAATTGAAACGATGTTTGGAACGATTCACTATAGAAAAGGTGATTATGTAACAATTCCAATTGGAACGATTTATCGTGTTATTCCAGATGAGGGAGAGACTAAGTTTCTTGTTGTAGAGGCAAATAGCCAAATTACAACACCAAGTCGCTATCGCAATGAATATGGGCAATTGTTAGAACATAGTCCGTTTTGTGAAAGGGATATTCGTGGCCCGGAAAAATTGGAGACATATGATGACAAAGGTGAGTTTGTCGTAATGACAAAGTCGAGAGGTTATATGCACAAGCATGTGTTAGGGCACCATCCGTTAGATGTTGTTGGGTGGGATGGTTATTTATATCCGTGGGTCTTTAATGTGGAGGATTTTGAGCCAATTACAGGTCGTATTCATCAGCCACCACCAGTACATCAAACATTCGAAGGGCATAATTTCGTCATTTGCTCTTTCGTACCGCGTTTATACGATTATCATCCAGAATCTATTCCGGCACCATATTATCATAGTAATGTGAATAGTGATGAAGTACTGTACTATGTAGAAGGTAACTTTATGAGCCGAAAAGGTGTAGAAGAAGGTTCTATTACGCTTCATCCAAGCGGGATCCCGCATGGGCCACATCCAGGGAAAACAGAAGCGAGTATAGGGAAGAAAGAGACACTTGAACTGGCCGTTATGATAGATACATTCCGTCCGCTTCGTATTGTAAAACAAGCACATGAGACGGAAGATGAAAAATATATGTATAGCTGGATTGAAGAGGGTTCATATACTGTGAAATAAGTAAAAAGAGGCATGCTCACTACGGGAGCATGCCTCTTTTATGGAATCGACATGTATAATAATACCAAAAAAAGTTATGAAAATATATATAGATATGATTGTCTGAATCTTTTTATCGAAAGGATGATAAGAGTATAGTATGTATCTCGATAGTTTTCTGTTTATTTCGACAAAAGTATTGACTAAAAAACATGCCGTGGGTAAAATGAAAAAGTAAATTAAATTTTCAGAAAACTAAAATCATGGAGGAGCACAGCATGAAGCAAATTTTTCAAAAGAAGCCAATTTCAACGTTACTGCAAGAAAGTAAACAAAAGACATTATCGAGAACGTTAGGGGCACTTGATTTAACAATGCTTGGAATCGGAGCAATTGTTGGAACTGGTATTTTTGTTCTTACTGGCGTTGTAGCAGCGAAACATTCTGGACCAGCTATTATATTATCATTTGCTATAGCTGCATTAGCTTGTGCCTTTGCTGCATTTTGTTACGCTGAATTTGCTTCTTCAGTTCCTGTCTCAGGGAGTGTTTACACGTACACGTATGCGACGATGGGAGAAGTATTTGCATTCTTAATTGGATGGGATTTAATGCTCGAGTATTTATTAGCCACATCTGCTGTAGCTAATGGATGGTCAGCGTATTTTCAATCGTTATTAAAGGGATTTGGGATTCATATTCCGACCATTCTCTCCTCGGCCCCTGGTACTGGAAAGGGTGGAATAATTGATTTACCTGCAGTTCTAATTATTCTAGTTATGACGGTTCTTTTATCTAGAGGTGTTCGTGAAAGTGCACGTGTAAATAATATAATGGTATTTATTAAACTAGCAGTTGTTCTCATTTTTATCTTCGCCGGATTTAATTATGTAAAACCTGAAAATTGGACACCTTTTATGCCATTTGGGTTAGATGGTGTAATGGCTGGAGCAGCTACAGTTTTCTTCGCATTCATTGGATTTGATGCTGTATCAACAGCCGCAGAAGAAGTGAAGCGCCCACAACGCGATTTGCCGATTGGAATTATTGCATCGTTACTAGTTTGTACGGTTCTTTACATTGTTGTTTCACTTATTTTGACAGGGATTGTTCCATACGGTCAGTTGAATATATCAGATCCAGTTGCTTTCGCACTTCAATTTATTGGACAAGATAGTTTGGCGGGAGTGATATCAGTAGGAGCAATTACAGGAATTACAACTGTAATGCTAGTTATGATGTATGGGCAAGTTCGTGTTTCATATGCAATGAGCAGAGATGGATTGTTACCGAAGCGTCTTGCTAAAGTTCATCCGAAATTTAAAACACCATTTTTAAATACATGGACAACAGGTATTATTGCAGCACTTATTTCAGGATTAATAGATTTAAATGTTTTAGCACATCTTGTAAATATGGGAACTTTGTCAGCATTTGCACTTGTAGCTGTTGCTGTCATTGTGATGAGACGAACTCATCCTGATTTACCAAGGGCGTTTAAGGCGCCGCTCGTACCATTTTTACCAGCATTAACAGTTATCTTTTGCTTATATTTGATGCTTCAATTATCAGCGACAGCTTGGATTAGTTTTGGTGTTTGGATGGTTATCGGTATAGTAGTTTATTTCGCCTATAGTAGAAAGCGTAGTGTTTTAAATAATAGTAAAAAAGAAGAAGATGTAGCAAATTTATAAATGGAAAAATCCATTCTAATTCTGTTAGGATGGATTTTTATTTTGAAAATTTACATTTTTCTGAATGTATTATAAGATAATTGTTGGCGAACTAAAGGGGTGAAAATGTGAAAAATACATGGCGTGAGCTAAGAGAGATGGATCGTAACGTATGGATTCGATTTATCGGTGAGACTTTGAACGGAATTGCGATGATGATGTTAATGCCTTTTTTTGCACTATATTTAAAAGATAAGGTAGATTCTTTATTACAAGTTGGGATTATTATGGCGCTTTCTCCAATTGCTGCAAGCTTTGGCTCGCTTATAGGCGGAAGAATAGCTGATATATATGGAAGAAAGCCAATTATGATATTTTCAATGGCGAGTAATGCGTTATTAATGCTCGGTTTTTTATTTATCGAAGGATTTATTCCATACGCTATTTTATCTATTTTTTTAGGGTTAAGTAATTCTTTATTTCATCCAGCAGCATCAGCGATGGTTGCAGATGTGACGGCGCCAGAAAAAAGAACAGAAGCATATGGTTTATTGCGAATGGGACACAATATTGGTGCTGCAATTGGACCGATAATGGGAGCATCAGTAGTTGTTTTATCAAAGAACCTCGTGTTTATTATTGCTTCATCCGCTATGTTGTTTTATGCGCTACTAGTGTTAGTACTTATTAAAGAAACAATGCCAAAAATTACGGATATGACGGAAAAAAATAAAGAGAAGGAATCCGGAGCAGTTTGGAAAATTTTAATGAGAGATAAGGCGTTAATGATTTATTTGTTAGCGGGGATCATTATTTCTATGGGGTTTTCTCAAACAGAAGGCATGTTACCGCTTCACTTTGATAACGAAATGAAGGATATTTTTGGAGTCAACAATCCATACCCATATTTAATGGCATTAAATGGTCTATTAGTTGTTTTATTTCAATTTCAAATTTCAAAATGGGCGACAGATAAACCTGTTGGAAAGACGATGCTATACGGTGCGTGTTTGTTCGGAATTGGTTTGTTTTTTATAGGATGGTTACCGAAGTGGTTTGGAGAA
This sequence comes from Bacillus mycoides, assembly GCF_000832605.1. Classification (GTDB taxonomy): domain Bacteria; phylum Bacillota; class Bacilli; order Bacillales; family Bacillaceae_G; genus Bacillus_A; species Bacillus_A mycoides. The sequence goes on along the minus strand of NZ_CP009692.1, from coordinate 255,957 downwards.
TATGATACAAATGCTACAATTATTTTAATGACGTTAATGTTTGTTTATGCCATATATACGTTAGGCGAGATGATTATGTCGCCTGTACAGATGACGTTTGTAGCGAATTTGGCCCCTGAGCATTTGAGAGGAACCTATATGGGGGCGGCGAGTTTGCAGTGGATTACAGGAAGTGCATTCGGTCCACTTCTTGGTGGTTTTCTATTGGATCGTTTGCTTGGTCACTACTTATTTACAATTTTAAGTGTAGGGTGTGTAGTTGCAGGCTTTGTATATGTTTCTTTAGATCGTCTTGTTGAGCAGAGGCAAAAAGATACGCCTACAAAACAGTCTTCTTAATAAAATGAAACTTTAATCAATGTTTTTTCACCCTCCACAAATGGTAGGGTAATATAGATGACATACACACAAAGTGGATTTCTACATATTTTAGGTACATAACTAGATTAGATAGCAATTTTGCTTTAAAGTTTAATTTTGTTTAGGTGTGTAGAAATTAAAGAGAAAAAGTGTAGAAAACCAATAAGTGGTGTCTTTTAATTATTTGTGGAAGTTACATTTTATTTCAAATAGGAACTACCTATTTTTATAAAAAGTGCTAAAATAGAAAAATGAAAACAATTGGTTAGGGTGATTTCAGTGACAAAAATTAAATTAGGTTTATTATACGGTGGAAAATCAGCTGAGCATCAAGTTTCGTTACAAACGGCTCTTGCTGCTATTAAAGCATTAAATCAAGATAAATTCGAGATTCATCCAATTTATATTACAGAACAAGGCCAATGGATGCGTGGAGAGCGTATTGAAGGCGAAGTAACAAATGTTGAGGCATTACAAATGAGTGGGGAAGAGAATACAATCTCTCCTGTATCATTAAGTACAGAAATTATCCCAACTGCAACTTCTAAACAAGAAGATGCAATTGATGTTATTTTCCCATTATTACATGGACCGAATGGTGAAGATGGAACAGTACAAGGGTTATTAGAATTACTAAACATTCCATATGTAGGTAACGGTGTATTAGCATCATCTGCTGGTATGGATAAAGTTGTTATGAAAAATATCTTTGCAGAAGCTGGATTGAAACAAGCGAAATATGCATCTTTCATTCGTAGCGCATGGGAAAAAGATCGTGAAACAGCGTATGAAAAAGTAGAAGAAGTATTAGGATATCCTTGCTTCGTAAAACCAGCAAATCTTGGTTCAAGTGTTGGTATTAATAAGTGTAATGATCGTGAAGAGCTTGAGAATGCATTCGAAGAGGCATTCCAATTTGACCGTAAAATTATTGTAGAAGAAAATATTGTAGGTCGTGAAGTAGAAGTTGGTGTATTAGGTAATGATGAGCCGAAATGTTCAGTTGTAGGTGAAATTGTACCGAAAAAAGATTTTTATGATTACAAATCGAAATACATCGATGGTGATACAGCGTTAATTATTCCAGCTGAAATGACAGAGGAAGAGTCTAATGTAATTAAGCGAGATGCAATTATCGCATTCCAATCATTAGATGGTTCGGGCTTAACACGAGCTGATTTCTTCTTAACGAAAGATGGAGAAGTATATATTAACGAAGTAAACACAATGCCAGGATTCACGCCGTTTAGTATGTTCCCTCTATTATGGCAACATACAGGGTTACCGTATCCGGAATTAATTGAAGAGCTAATTCGCTTAGCGATTGAGCGTCACGAAGAAAAACAAAAAATTAAATATACAATCTAACAAAAAAGGAGGAAGCACTATTCGAAGGAATAGTGCTTCCTCTATGTAAGGAGTGTTTTCATGATAAATCGAACGTTAAAACAAGTCGAGCAGATGATAAATGGTACTGGATTAGCAGAGCGGTATGAGGGAATTACTATACAAGGAGTGTCTATTGATACGAGGAAAATTGAAAATGGAAATTTATATGTTCCAATTCAAGGTGAACGTTTCGATGGACATGCTTTTGTAGACAAAGCTGTTGAAAATGGGGCGATTGCTACATTATGGATGAAAGATGTAGAAAACCCACCTGAAAATCTTCCGGTTATTTTTGTAGAAGATACACTAGCAGCATTGCAAATGTTAGCGAAAAACTATCGTGATCAATTGGATGTAAAAGTTATTGGTGTAACGGGTAGTAATGGTAAAACATCTACGAAAGATATTGTAACAAGTATTCTTGCGACTAAATTTAAAGTTCAAAAAACAGAAGGTAATTTCAACAACCACATCGGTTTACCTCTTACTATTTTAAATTTAGAGGAAAATACAGAAGTAGCTGTATTAGAAATGGGCATGTCAAGCCGAGGAGAAATTGAATTTCTATCTAAGTTAGCTCGCCCTAATGCAGCTATTATCACGAACATTGGTGAGGCGCACTTAATGGATTTAGGCTCTCGTGAGGCGATTGCTGAAGCGAAGTTAGAAATTGTTACAGGTTTACAAAAGGGTGGCGTGTTCGTATATAATGGAGATGAGCCGCTATTAACGAATCGTGTTCCAGAAATGAATTTAGCAGCTGAAACAGTTACATTTGGTGATGCGAGAGCAAATGATTACTATCCAACTACTGTAACATTGCAGGCTACTGGGACACACTTTAAGATGAACAGGGATGAAACTTCGTCATTCTATTTGCCAGTACTAGGAAAGCATAATGTATATAATACGCTTGCTTCAATGGCAATTGCAAAACATTTTGGTGTAACGTGGGAAGAAATGAAACAAGGTTTAGTAACACTTCAAATGACAGGTATGCGTATGGAAATTGTAAAAACAGATAGTGGTTTAACAATTATCAATGATGCTTATAATGCTAGTCCAACAGCTATGGAAGCTGCGTTCCACCTAATGAATGGTTTAGATGGATTTGCTAAAAAAATTGTTGTGCTTGGTGATATGTTAGAACTTGGAAATCAAGAAGTGCAATTTCATTATGAAGTAGGTAAATTAATTGATCCAGCAAAAATTTCATATGTATTCACATATGGTAAATTAGGGGCTCAAATTGCTGAAGGTGCAAAAATTAATTTCCCTAAAGACCGTGTAAAAGCGTATGATAGTAAAGAAGAGTTAATAAAAGAGTTGCAAGCAGTAGTCGGTACGAAAGATGTTGTATTAGTAAAAGCATCTCGCGGCATGAAATTAGAAGAAGTAATTACGATGTTGAAATAATTGGTGTATATAAATAGGGATGATAGCCACGAAAATAGTGGAAACTTATAATAAGCGCTTACAGTAAACGATAAAAAAATAAAAGTAAAGAAAAAAGCTCTGAATATGAAATAAGGTAACAGTTGGGGTTTGCTTTTTACACCTACAAAACTTATAATTGATAAAGTGTAATAACGTTTAGAAGTATTTTCGTGAAGAATATACGCCCGGTTATATACGTAAGTATTCAGGAAAATGGCTTTTCCGCAAGTTCGGAAAACGCCTTTTTTTAAATGATAAGTATAGGATAGAAAAGGAGAAGTAACATTGACAACATTTCGAGAACTAGGATTAAGTGAGTCTTTACTACAATCTGTTGAAAGTATGGGCTTTGAAGAGGCTACGCCGATTCAAGCTGAAACAATTCCACATGCATTGCAAGGTAAGGATATTATTGGGCAAGCGCAAACAGGTACAGGGAAAACAGCAGCATTCGGATTACCACTATTAGATAAAGTGGATACAAATAAAGAAGCAGTTCAAGGTATTGTTATCGCGCCAACGCGTGAATTAGCAATTCAAGTTGGAGAAGAGCTATACAAAATTGGTAAACATAAACGTGTTCGTATTCTACCAATTTATGGTGGTCAAGATATTAACCGCCAAATTCGTGCTCTAAAAAAACACCCACACATTATTGTAGGTACGCCGGGTCGTATTTTAGATCATATCAACCGTAAAACACTTCGCTTACAAAACGTAGAGACTGTTGTTCTTGACGAAGCGGATGAAATGTTAAACATGGGCTTCATTGAAGATATTGAAGCGATTTTAACAGATGTGCCAGAAACACATCAAACATTATTATTCTCAGCGACAATGCCAGATCCAATCCGTCGTATTGCTGAGCGTTTCATGACTGAGCCTCAACACATTAAAGTAAAAGCAAAAGAAGTAACAATGCCAAACATTCAGCAGTTCTATTTAGAAGTGCAAGAAAAGAAAAAGTTTGACGTGTTAACACGCTTACTAGATATTCAATCTCCAGAGCTTGCAATCATATTCGGTCGTACAAAGCGTCGTGTTGATGAATTATCAGAAGCATTAAACTTACGTGGTTATGCAGCAGAAGGTATTCACGGTGACTTAACACAAGCGAAGCGTATGTCTGTATTACGTAAATTTAAAGAAGGTACTATTGAAGTTCTTGTTGCAACAGACGTTGCTGCACGTGGTCTTGATATTTCAGGCGTAACACACGTATACAACTTCGATATCCCACAAGATCCAGAATCATACGTTCACCGTATCGGTCGTACTGGCCGTGCCGGTAAAAAAGGTATTGCAATGTTATTTGTAACACCACGTGAATCAGGACAATTAAAAAATATCGAGCGTACAACAAAACGTAAAGTTGATCGTATGGACGCACCGACACTTGACGAGGCGTTAGAAGGTCAACAACGTTTAATCGCTGAAAAACTTCAAAGCACAATTGAAAATGATAACTTATCATACTACAAGCGTATTGCAGAAGAAATGTTAGAAGAGAATGATTCTGTAACAGTAGTAGCTGCTGCTTTAAAAATGATGACAAAAGAGCCGGATACAACTCCGATCGCTTTAACATCAGAACCACCAGTTGTTTCAAGAGGTGGCGGTGGCGGTTCTAAAAAACGCGGTGGTAACGGAAGTGGATACCGTGATGGTAACCGTAATCGTAGTCGTGATGGACGCGGCGGTGGCGATGGTCGTAACCGTGATCGCAATCGTGATGGACGTGGAAGCGGAAGTGGCGATGGTCGTAACCGTGATCGTAATCGTGATGGCGGTAGCCGTGATGCTGGTAGCCGTGATGGCAACCGTGGTCGTAAAGGTGAAGGTCGCCCTGGATCTTCAAATGGACGCGGCGAAAGAAAACATCATAGCCGTCCACAAGCTTAATAAAAAAGAGAATGCCCTTTGCTGGCATTCTCTTTTTTTATTTCTGTAATTGTGCATACTACATAGTAACTCGTATAGAAATGAGGTGCTATATGCTTGTAAGACTTGGGTATGTTGCGATGAGTGTACATTTGAAGAATGCTTCTCCATCTCAAACGATGACGTATGCACAGTTTCAGCGGATTGATGATCGAGAGGCTGCGATTCGTAAACTTGAAAGAATCGCTAATTCGAATTTGGAAAATTGCTTACGGTTATTAAAACATAATAAAGGGCATGATATATCTTTCTTTCGACTTAGTTCCAAGCTTATTCCTTTAGCGAATCATGAGGAGTTGTTAGATTGGAACTATATTCGTCCGTTAAAAGAAAATCTGAAAGAATTAGGTGAATATGCAATTCGTATGAATATGCGAATTGACTTCCATCCAGATCACTTTGTTGTACTAAATTCACCTGAGGAGAGTATTCTCAAACAATCTGTAAAGACATTGCAGATGCACAAAAAATTGTTAAAGGGTATGGGAATTGAACATAAGCAACGATGTGTATTACATGTGGGAGGAGGTTATAAAGATAAGGAGCTTGCATTAGAACGCTTTATAGAAAATTGGTCAACTGTTCCAAGAGGTATTCAAGAGATGATTATATTAGAAAATGATGACACGACCTTTTCTTTAGAAGAAACATTGTATTTAGGTGAGAAATTAGACATTCCAGTCGTGTTTGATTTGCACCATCATATGATGAATAATGACCAGGAAGATTGGCATGAAGATTGGGCGCGTGTTGTACATACGTGGGAATCGTCTTTGTTACCGGTTAAAATGCACATCTCCAGTCCTAGAGATGGAAAAAACCCGAGAGCACATGCAGATTTTATTGATGTAGATACTTTCTTATCTTTTTTGAAAAAGATAAAGGGGAGTGTTCCGCGAATTGATTGTATGATTGAGGCGAAGAAAAAGGACGAGTCTTTATTTCAACTAATGAGAGAGTTAAGTAAACAAACAGATGTGGAAATTATCGATGGTGCGAGCTTCTATATTAAATAAGCTCTGCGCCATCGTTTTTTTTTGTCCCGCATTAACGGGCAGTAAGACTCCCGCCTCAAAATTCGGCGAATGCGAGGGAGTTAGGTGGGAGATCAACTGCCCGTAAAAGCCCGATTGGTTCAACTAATAATCAGTGGGGGATGGAACCCCCCCACTGATTAAAGTTTCACTTTATTAAAAAAGGGGTGCACATGCCGCCGATGATCAGTCCTGTTAAATGGCTTATAGGATTGGCAGAGGGATTAAAGAAAGTAAATAGTAGTAATATAAGTATCATTATTGAAAAAATAGCGATGTCTCTTGGTTTTGAAGAACAATATCGACTATACAATAAAAATAATTGGGCGCCTAGTAATCCGAAAATACCACCAGATGCTCCGGCGTGAATATATTCAAGAGGCATAATAATATAAGAAGAAATATTCCCGAGAATGCCAGAAAGGAAAAAAATAATGATGAAAGAAAAGTGTCCTAGTTGTTTTTCGATGGAAGAACCAAATACGAATAAACAAATACTATTAGAAAGGAAATGTTGTAAGTCTACGTGTACAAGTAAGGAAGTTATGACACGCCACCATTCTCCTTTAGCGATATATTCATTGTAGGCTGCCAGGTGAAAGAGGGAAAAGTCGCTCAATATAATCATGACTAATTGTATAAGAAGTAAAGAAATGATAATCGGTTGTAAGGAAATGCGAGTGGATGGTATTAGCATGTTTTTAGTATCACTCCTTTTGCATCAGAAAGATTCTCTGTTATTCTTACAATATGAATGAAGAAAGCTAAATAGAAGAAGGGGATTTTGAAATGATTGTAGGGATTGGAATCGATATTATTGAGTTAAATCGAATTGAAAAAATGCTAGATGGAAAGCTTAAATTTATGGAACGTATTTTAACTGAAAGAGAACGTGGTGTTGCCGAGGGGCTGAAAGGAAGTCGTCTTACAGAATTTGTAGCTGGAAGATTTGCAGCAAAAGAGGCGTATTCTAAAGCGGTAGGGACCGGTATCGGGAAAGAAGTGAGTTTTTTAGATATTGAAGTAAGGAATGATGATAGAGGTAAGCCGATTATCATTACAAATACAGAGCATATTGTTCATTTATCAATTAGTCATAGTAAAGAATTTGCCGTTGCTCAAGTTGTTTTGGAAAGCTCGTCACGCTAGTCTGCATATTTTATATCTTTGTCTCATATATTTGAGGTAGCGATAAGGAAGGCATATCTTCCATTCATTTATAGGGGCAAAGGGGCTGAAGTGATGAAAAGGCGTCTGTTTTTAGTTCTTGTCGGTTTATTGACCGTTTTTGTGTTGGCGGGTTGTATGGAAAAGAAACAGGAAGATGTTGTGAGAGATTTAGAAACGAAAGTTAAAAGTATGAAGAGTTATCAAGCTGAAGCGAAATTATCTATTAAAACAGGAAATGAACCTCAAGAGTACAATGTAGAAATTTGGCATAAAGAACCTTCGTATTATCGTGTGAATTTGCAGAATGCGAAAAAGGATCAGAGTCAAATTATTTTAAGGAATGATGAAGGTGTATTTGTATTAACACCGGCACTTAATAAGAGTTTCCGTTTTCAAAGTGATTGGCCGCAAAATAGTAGCCAGGCTTATTTATATGAATCACTTGTAAGAGATATTTTGCAAGATAAGAAAAATCTCTCTTTCGAGAAAACAGATAAGTATTATGTGTTTAAAACAAAAACAAATTATCAACATCAAAATATGTTGCCGAAACAAGAAATTAAGCTGAATAAAAGTGATTTAACACCAGTTTCTGTGAAACTGATGGATAATGATCAAAATGTCCTTGTAAAAGTAGATTTCACTAAAGTAAAGTTTGATGCAAAGTTTGATAAAGGTGCATTTGATACGAAACAAAATATGTCTAGAGCACAAGTAGATGTTCAGACGGCAGCGAAAGAAGACAAACCGTTTGCTATTTTGTATCCACGTGATACACCGCAAGGTATGACTTTGAAAGAGGAAGAAGAGTTGAAGACAGACAGTGGCAAGCGTACAATACTCACATACACTGGAAGCAAGAAATCCGTTACTTTAATACAAGAAAAGTCAAAAGTTGCAGAGGCCTCATCGGCGGTAAGTGTAAGTGGAGAGCCGGTTGATCTTGGTTTCACGATTGGTGCATTGACGAAAGACTCTGTAACGTGGTCACATAACGGAGTAGAATATATGCTCGTGTCTAAAGGTTTAGAGCCGAATGAGTTGTTGATGGTTGCTCGTTCGGTTACAGCGAAGCAGGTGAAGTAAACTTCTTAGACGTGGTGATATATGTGCACCACGTCTTTTCTTAGTTTGAAGGTGGATTTCATAAAAGAAGCATATAAAAGAATAAGCTTCGCATATCGTGTATAAGGAAGTGTATTTATGGAAGAAGCACCGTTTTACCGTGACACGTGGGTGGAAGTGGATTTAGATGCGATCTATAACAATGTTACACATATTAAAGAGTACATTCCAAGTGATGTAGAGATTTTTGCTGTAGTTAAAGCGAATGCATATGGGCACGATTATGTACCGGTGGCTAAAACTGCATTAGAAGCAGGAGCAACAAGATTAGCAGTTGCTTTTTTAGATGAAGCTTTAGTGCTTCGGAGGGCTGGTATTACTGCACCGATTTTAGTATTAGGTCCTTCCCCGCCCCGTGATGTAAATGTAGCTGCTGAAAATGATGTAGCATTAACTGTTTTTCAAAAAGAATGGGTGGAAGAAGCGATAAAGCTCTGGGATGGTTCATCAATAATGAAATTCCATATTAATTTTGATAGTGGTATGGGGAGAATCGGAATACGTGAACGAAAAGAATTAAAAGGGTTCTTAAAGAGTTTAGAAGGTGCGCCATTTTTAGAGTTAGAAGGAGTATATACGCATTTTGCAACAGCGGATGAGGTTGAGACTTCTTACTTTGATAAGCAATATAATACATTTTTGCAGCAGTTACGTTGGTTGAAAGAATTTGGAGTGAATCCTAAATTTGTCCATACAGCCAATAGTGCCGCAACGTTAAGGTTTCAAGGGATTACATTTAATGCGGTGCGAATTGGTATTGCGATGTATGGATTATCCCCATCTGTAGAAATACGTCCTTTTTTACCATTTAAATTGGAACCGGCGTTGTCACTTCACACGAAAGTTGCTCATATTAAGCAAGTGATTAAAGGAGATGGGATTAGTTATAATGTCACATACCGAACGAGAACTGAAGAATGGATTGCGACAGTTGCAATTGGATATGGAGATGGCTGGCTTAGAAGATTGCAAGGGTTTAAGGTACTTGTAAACGGTGAAAGAGTACCGATTGTAGGGCGAGTGACAATGGATCAATTCATGATACATCTTCCTTGTGAAGTGCCACTTGGTACGAAAGTTACACTCATTGGGAGACAAGGTGATGAGTATATTAGTGCTACCGAGGTTGCTGAATATTCCGGGACTATTAATTATGAAATTATTGCAACGATAAGCTTCCGTGTACCGAGAATATTTATACGACACGGTAAAGTTGTAGAAGTAATCAATTATTTGAACGATATATAGAAGAAGGTAATATTACTCAGTATCTCGTCATTTGGAGGAGTTTCACTAATAAAGAATAGGCTCTTTTTCGCTGGGGAGCTTCTTTTTATACTTGTTATTAATATAAGTTGCAATGAAATATTACTGAAGGATTGCTTTATTTCTTGTTTGAAAGAGATAAAAAGTAAAAGAAGATGAATGTTTTATTTATGAATTGGAAAACATAAGCAAGGAATAAGGAAGTCTTTGCAACAGGCTCCATACAATGGTATTATTACAATAGGTGTCATATATATATTTGGGTGTGTAGTTGACGGTGGAGGTGTATTTTTGTGTCCGAATCAAGTGTAACTACTGAAATCGTGGTTCGGTTGCCAAAGCAAATGGTAACGGAATTGGACGGAATTGGAAAACAAGAGAATAAGAATCGCCATGAACTAATTTGCCAGGCAACACAACTGTTATTGCGTCAACATAAGACGAAGAAACGCTACCAACATGAATCAATGCGACGTGGGTACATTGAAATGGGAAAAATTAATCTTGGTATTGCATCTGAAGCTTTCTTAGCAGAGTATGAAGCAGCTCATACAGTAGAACGCTTAGTTAGCGGGGGGTAATATTTTGATTGTAAAACGCGGCGACGTGTATTTTGCAGACCTTTCCCCAGTTGTTGGTTCTGAGCAAGGAGGCGTTCGTCCGGTTCTTGTCATTCAAAATGACATCGGAAATCGTTTTAGTCCGACTGTGATTGTAGCGGCTATTACTGCACAGATTCAAAAAGCGAAATTACCCACTCATGTGGAAATTGATGCGAAAAAGTACGGTTTTGAGAGGGATTCTGTTATTTTACTTGAGCAGATTCGAACAATCGATAAGCAACGCTTAACGGACAAAATCACTCATTTGGATGAAGTGATGATGAGTCGTGTAGATGAAGCGTTACAAATTAGTTTAGGACTAATAGATTTTTAAATCGGCAGTTTAAGTTGCTCTCTTTACAGGGCAACTTTTTTTTATTATAGAGGAGGTTACGGTTGGATATGGAAATGGTAGATAATCGACAAGGGTTAATGAAAATGTTAGTGAAAGAATTAGGCTTTACAGAAAAGCAAGTTCGTCATGTTATTCAATTAACAGAAGAAGGTAACACAGTTCCATTTATCGCTCGTTACCGAAAAGAATGGACAGGGTCTCTTGATGAGGTGCAAATTCGTGCAATCTTAGAAAGATGGCAATATATGATGCAACTAGAAGATAGGAAAGAAGAGGTTCTTCGTCTTATTGGTGAAAAGGGTAAACTAACCGAAGAGTTGCGTCGTCATATTGTTGCTGCAACAAAACTTCAAGAAGTAGAAGACTTATATCGTCCATATAAAGAAAAAAGAAGAACGAAAGCTACAATTGCTAAAGAAAAGGGATTAGAACCGTTAGCTGAGTGGCTATTATTATATAAAAAAGAAAATCCAGCAGAGAAGGCTATGGAATTTGTTAATGCAGAAAAGGAAGTGGCGTCTGCAGAAGATGCGTTGCAAGGTGCGCAAGATATTATTGCGGAACTTGTTTCGGATAATGCGGCATATCGTAGTTGGATTCGCAATACTACTTTCCGAAAAGGGATTATGTCTTCATCTGTAAAAGATAAAGAAAAAGATGAAAAGAATATATATGAAATGTATTATGGCTATGAAGAACCGTTGCAAAAAGTAGTGCCGCATCGTGTACTAGCTATGAATCGTGGTGAAAAGGAAGACGTATTAAGAATTTCTGTTATCACGCCAATTGAAGAAATTCTTCAGTTTTTACATAAAAAAATGATTCTTGATGAAGCTTCTAAAAGTGCGCATTATGTACAATTAGCGATGGAAGATGGATATAAGCGATTAATTCAACCTTCAATAGAAAGAGAAATTCGTAAAGAATTAATGGAAACGGCCGAAGAACAAGCGATTCATATTTTCTCTGAGAATTTACGTAATTTATTATTACAACCTCCGATGAAAGGGAAAGTTGTGTTAGCGGTAGATCCAGCATATAGAACCGGTTGTAAATTAGCTGTAGTAGATGATACAGGAAAAGTTCTTCACATAGATGTTATTTATCCGCATCCGCCTGCTCGTAAATATGAGGATGCAAAAACGAAAATCATTTCAATTATAGATAAATATGAAGTTGAAATGATAGCGATTGGAAATGGTACAGCTTCGAGGGAAACGGAAGAATTTATAGTAGATGTATTACAAAATGTAGAGCGAGATGTATTTTACATTATTGTAAATGAAGCGGGTGCTAGTGTGTACTCAGCATCTGATGTAGCTCGCGAGGAGTTTCCAAATTTACAGGTTGAAGAAAGAAGTGCTGTTTCAATTGGGAGACGTCTACAAGATCCACTTGCAGAACTTGTGAAAATTGACCCTAAATCTGTTGGGGTGGGACAATATCAACATGATGTATCTCAAAAGAGATTAAATGAATCATTAACATTTGTAGTAGAGACAGCAGTTAACCGAGTTGGTGTTAATGTAAATACAGCTTCAGTTGCATTGTTGCAATATGTTTCGGGATTATCAAAAACAGTTGCGAAAAACATTGTAGCTAAGCGTGAGGAAGATGGGAAATTCACGAAGCGTACTGAATTAAAGAAAATCCCACGTTTAGGTGCAAAAACATATGAACAATGTATCGGGTTTTTACGTATATTAGAAGGAGCGAATCCGTTAGATCGCACAGGGATTCATCCAGAACAATATAAAAATGTTGAATTGCTATTGAAGAGCTTAGGGTTATCAAAGAATGATGTGGGGAAACCAAACTTGCAAAAGAGTTTCGAAGGAGTAGATATTTCTAAATTATCTCAAGAGACGGAGATTGGTGAGCCGACATTAGTTGATATTATGGATGCTTTAATTAGCCCGGAGCGAGATATGAGGGATGAGTTGCCAAAGCCACTTTTGAAAAAGGGGATTTTAAAATTAGAAGATTTAAAGCGTGGTATGGAATTAGAGGGAACGATCCGCAATGTTGTTGATTTCGGTGCCTTTGTTGATATTGGTGTGAAGCAAGATGGTTTAGTACATATTTCTAAACTAAGCAAACAATTTGTAAAGCATCCATTAGATATTGTATCCGTGGGACAAATTGTAAAGGTATGGGTAGATGATATTGATACGAAAAAAGGTCGTGTTGCATTATCAATGTTACCGATTGAATAGTAAGAAAAGAGAGCAGATGAAACTGCTCTCTTTTTATGAACTGGAAAGTTTAATTGATTATGAGCTTTGATGTATTTTACTATAATAAAACCAGCATTCATTTAGTAACTTGATTTGATACCGGTTTTTCTCGAAATATGCACGTTGCATTTGTTTCTTTAGCCACGTGGGCATAGGAATCCCTCCTTGTTTAATCCTGCTCTCAAAAAAAGTAGCTCCTTTTAGTTAAAGTAACTTTGATGAGAGGTTGGTGAGTGGATTTCTAGCAATGCTGCATTTTTAGAAATCACGCTTCTTGAATGAGGATGGGTATATGTACTATTTACTATATGTATAAGAAGGGAGAAAAGTGTGGAAATATTTTTTAGTTTAGGAGGAATGAGAATGGATGAGCAAGAAATTCAGCGGTTAGTGGAAGAGGTATCGTTACAATGCTTTGGAATGCCGTTTTTACATAAAGCGATGTTTAATAGTAGGTTACGTACAACTGGTGGGCGCTATCTATTGAAGAATCATAATATAGAATTGAATTATCGATATTACGAAGTATATGGAAAAGAAGAGTTAGTCGGGATTGTTAAACATGAACTTTGTCATTATCACTTACATATCACAGGAAAAGGGTATAAGCATCGAGATAGAGATTTTCGGGAGTTATTAAAGAAAGTAGGTGCACCACGTTTTTGTAAACGAATGATTAGTGAGGAGGAAACGAGAGTTTCTATGTATGAATGTATGGGGTGTTCTTTTCAATATGTAAGAAGACGTCAAATAAATACACAAAGGTATGTATGTGGAAAGTGTAAAGGACAACTAAAACTGGTAGTGAAAACATCTTGACAGTGAAAACGCAATCCAGTATATTATAAACATGTCACGTTTGCGCAAGATGTTGTGAAAAAACTTCTTGACTTACGATGAGAATTTTTATAAGATACAAATTGTCTTCATTATTCCGCAGTAGCTCAGTGGTAGAGCTATCGGCTGTTAACCGATCGGTCGTAGGTTCGAGTCCTACCTGCGGAGCCATACAGAGAAGTACCCAAGTGGCTCAAGGGGCTCCCCTGCTAAGGGAGTAGATCGCTAACGCGGTGCGAGGGTTCGAATCCCTTCTTCTCTGCCATACATATTGGCCCGTTGGTCAAGTGGTTAAGACACCGCCCTTTCACGGCGGTAACACGGGTTCGAATCCCGTACGGGTCACCACTTCGGAGGATTAGCTCAGCTGGGAGAGCACCTGCCTTACAAGCAGGGGGTCGGCGGTTCGATCCCGTCATCCTCCACCATATAAATTATATAAATAATATTATCGCGGGGTGGAGCAGTACGGTAGCTCGTCGGGCTCATAACCCGAAGGTCGCAGGTTCAAATCCTGTCCCCGCAACCAAATGGTCCCGTGGTGTAGTGGTTAACATGCCTGCCTGTCACGCAGGAGATCGCCGGTTCGACCCCGGTCGGGACCGCCATTTTAACTTCTGCTATATAGCAGTTGTTTTTTATTGGACATTATGGTAAAATAACATTTGTCTTTGAAAAGAAGATAACTATTTCGATGGGCTATAGCCAAGCGGTAAGGCAACGGACTTTGACTCCGTCATGCGCTGGTTCGAATCCAGCTAGCCCAGCCATTTACGAGCCATTAGCTCAGTTGGTAGAGCATCTGACTTTTAATCAGAGGGTCGAAGGTTCGAATCCTTCATGGCTCACTTTTGTTTTTTCCGCGCGGTCGTGGCGGAACGGCAGACGCGCTAGGTTGAGGGCCTAGTGGGGGAAACCCCGTGGAGGTTCAAGTCCTCTCGGCCGCATCAAAAAATCTTTTAAAAAGTACTTGCATTTGAAAATGTAGTATGGTAAGATAATTGAGTCGCCAAAATACAACGACGAAAAAACATCATGAATAAGCGCCCGTAGCTCAATTGGATAGAGCGTTTGACTACGGATCAAGAGGTTAGGGGTTCGACTCCTCTCGGGCGCGCCATAACGGGAAGTGGCTCAGCTTGGTAGAGCACCTGGTTTGGGACCAGGGGGTCGCAGGTTCAAATCCTGTCTTCCCGACCACGCGGGTGTAGTTTAGTGGTAAAACAAGAGCCTTCCAAGCTCTGGTCGAGAGTTCGATTCTCTTCACCCGCTTTTAGTTCTTTGAAAACTGAACGAAACAAACAACGTGAACGTCAATTTTTATTTTTAGATGCTAGACAAACTAACTTTATTGGAGAGTTTGATCCTGGCTCAGGATGAACGCTGGCGGCGTGCCTAATACATGCAAGTCGAGCGAATGGATTAAGAGCTTGCTCTTATGAAGTTAGCGGCGGACGGGTGAGTAACACGTGGGTAACCTACCCATAAGACTGGGATAACTCCGGGAAACCGGGGCTAATACCGGATAATATTTTGAACTGCATAGTTCAAAATTGAAAGGCGGCTTCGGCTGTCACTTATGGATGGACCCGCGTCGCATTAGCTAGTTGGTGAGGTAACGGCTCACCAAGGCGACGATGCGTAGCCGACCTGAGAGGGTGATCGGCCACACTGGGACTGAGACACGGCCCAGACTCCTACGGGAGGCAGCAGTAGGGAATCTTCCGCAATGGACGAAAGTCTGACGGAGCAACGCCGCGTGAGTGATGAAGGCTTTCGGGTCGTAAAACTCTGTTGTTAGGGAAGAACAAGTGCTAGTTGAATAAGCTGGCACCTTGACGGTACCTAACCAGAAAGCCACGGCTAACTACGTGCCAGCAGCCGCGGTAATACGTAGGTGGCAAGCGTTATCCGGAATTATTGGGCGTAAAGCGCGCGCAGGTGGTTTCTTAAGTCTGATGTGAAAGCCCACGGCTCAACCGTGGAGGGTCATTGGAAACTGGGAGACTTGAGTGCAGAAGAGGAAAGTGGAATTCCATGTGTAGCGGTGAAATGCGTAGAGATATGGAGGAACACCAGTGGCGAAGGCGACTTTCTGGTCTGTAACTGACACTGAGGCGCGAAAGCGTGGGGAGCAAACAGGATTAGATACCCTGGTAGTCCACGCCGTAAACGATGAGTGCTAAGTGTTAGAGGGTTTCCGCCCTTTAGTGCTGAAGTTAACGCATTAAGCACTCCGCCTGGGGAGTACGGCCGCAAGGCTGAAACTCAAAGGAATTGACGGGGGCCCGCACAAGCGGTGGAGCATGTGGTTTAATTCGAAGCAACGCGAAGAACCTTACCAGGTCTTGACATCCTCTGAAAACTCTAGAGATAGAGCTTCTCCTTCGGGAGCAGAGTGACAGGTGGTGCATGGTTGTCGTCAGCTCGTGTCGTGAGATGTTGGGTTAAGTCCCGCAACGAGCGCAACCCTTGATCTTAGTTGCCATCATTAAGTTGGGCACTCTAAGGTGACTGCCGGTGACAAACCGGAGGAAGGTGGGGATGACGTCAAATCATCATGCCCCTTATGACCTGGGCTACACACGTGCTACAATGGACGGTACAAAGAGCTGCAAGACCGCGAGGTGGAGCTAATCTCATAAAACCGTTCTCAGTTCGGATTGTAGGCTGCAACTCGCCTACATGAAGCTGGAATCGCTAGTAATCGCGGATCAGCATGCCGCGGTGAATACGTTCCCGGGCCTTGTACACACCGCCCGTCACACCACGAGAGTTTGTAACACCCGAAGTCGGTGGGGTAACCTTTATGGAGCCAGCCGCCTAAGGTGGGACAGATGATTGGGGTGAAGTCGTAACAAGGTAGCCGTATCGGAAGGTGCGGCTGGATCACCTCCTTTCTATGGAGAATTGATGAACGCAGTTCATCAATAAACGTTGACTTGTTTTGTTTCGTTCAGTTTTGAGAGAACTATCTCTCAAGTTTAAATGTATGTTCTTTGAAAACTAGATAACAGTGTAGCTCATATTTTTTTAATTTTAGTTTGGTTAAGTTAGAAAGGGCGCACGGTGGATGCCTTGACACTAGGAGTCGATGAAGGACGGGACTAACGCCGATATGCTTCGGGGAGCTGTAAGTAAGCTTTGATCCGAAGATTTCCGAATGGGGAAACCCACTATACGTAATGGTATGGTATCCTTACCTGAATACATAGGGTATGGAAGACAGACCCAGGGAACTGAAACATCTAAGTACCTGGAGGAAGAGAAAGCAAATGCGATTTCCTGAGTAGCGGCGAGCGAAACGGAATCTAGCCCAAACCAAGAGGCTTGCCTCTTGGGGTTGTAGGACATTCTATACGGAGTTACAAAGGAACGAGGTAGACGAAGCGACCTGGAAAGGTCCGTCACAGAGGGTAACAACCCCGTAGTCGAAACTTCGTTCTCTCTTGAATGTATCCTGAGTACGGCGGAACACGTGAAATTCCGTCGGAATCTGGGAGGACCATCTCCCAAGGCTAAATACTCCCTAGTGATCGATAGTGAACCAGTACCGTGAGGGAAAGGTGAAAAGCACCCCGGAAGGGGAGTGAAAGAGATCCTGAAACCGTGTGCCTACAAATAGTCAGAGCCCGTTAATGGGTGATGGCGTGCCTTTTGTAGAATGAACCGGCGAGTTACGATCCCGTGCGAGGTTAAGCTGAAGAGGCGGAGCCGCAGCGAAAGCGAGTCTGAATAGGGCGTTTAGTACGTGGTCGTAGACCCGAAACCAGGTGATCTACCCATGTCCAGGGTGAAGTTCAGGTAACACTGAATGGAGGCCCGAACCCACGCACGTTGAAAAGTGCGGGGATGAGGTGTGGGTAGCGGAGAAATTCCAATCGAACCTGGAGATAGCTGGTTCTCCCCGAAATAGCTTTAGGGCTAGCCTTAAGTGTAAGAGTCTTGGAGGTAGAGCACTGATTGAACTAGGGGTCCTCATCGGATTACCGAATTCAGTCAAACTCCGAATGCCAATGACTTATCCTTAGGAGTCAGACTGCGAGTGATAAGATCCGTAGTCAAGAGGGAAACAGCCCAGATCGCCAGCTAAGGTCCCAAAGTGTGTATTAAGTGGAAAAGGATGTGGAGTTGCTTAGACAACTAGGATGTTGGCTCAGAAGCAGCCACCATTTAAAGAGTGCGTAATAGCTCACTAGTCGAGTGACTCTGCGCCGAAAATGTACCGGGGCTAAATACACCACCGAAGCTGCGAATTGATACCAATGGTATCAGTGGTAGGGGAGCGTTCTAAGTGCAGTGAAGTCAGACCGGAAGGACTGGTGGAGCGCTTAGAAGTGAGAATGCCGGTATGAGTAGCGAAAGACGGGTGAGAATCCCGTCCACCGAATGCCTAAGGTTTCCTGAGGAAGGCTCGTCCGCTCAGGGTTAGTCAGGACCTAAGCCGAGGCCGACAGGCGTAGGCGATGGACAACAGGTTGATATTCCTGTACCACCTCTTTATCGTTTGAGCAATGGAGGGACGCAGAAGGATAGAAGAAGCGTGCGATTGGTTGTGCACGTCCAAGCAGTTAGGCTGATAAGTAGGCAAATCCGCTTATCGTGAAGGCTGAGCTGTGATGGGGAAGCTCCTTATGGAGCGAAGTCTTTGATTCCCCGCTGCCAAGAAAAGCTTCTAGCGAGATAAAAGGTGCCTGTACCGCAAACCGACACAGGTAGGCGAGGAGAGAATCCTAAGGTGTGCGAGAGAACTCTGGTTAAGGAACTCGGCAAAATGACCCCGTAACTTCGGGAGAAGGGGTGCTTTCTTAACGGAAAGCCGCAGTGAATAGGCCCAAGCGACTGTTTAGCAAAAACACAGGTCTCTGCGAAGCCGTAAGGCGAAGTATAGGGGCTGACACCTGCCCGGTGCTGGAAGGTTAAGGAGAGGGGTTAGCGTAAGCGAAGCTCTGAACTGAAGCCCCAGTAAACGGCGGCCGTAACTATAACGGTCCTAAGGTAGCGAAATTCCTTGTCGGGTAAGTTCCGACCCGCACGAAAGGTGTAACGATTTGGGCACTGTCTCAACCAGAGACTCGGTGAAATTATAGTACCTGTGAAGATGCAGGTTACCCGCGACAGGACGGAAAGACCCCGTGGAGCTTTACTGTAGCCTGATATTGAATTTTGGTACAGTTTGTACAGGATAGGCGGGAGCCATTGAAACCGGAGCGCTAGCTTCGGTGGAGGCGCTGGTGGGATACCGCCCTGACTGTATTGAAATTCTAACCTACGGGTCTTATCGACCCGGGAGACAGTGTCAGGTGGGCAGTTTGACTGGGGCGGTCGCCTCCTAAAGTGTAACGGAGGCGCCCAAAGGTTCCCTCAGAATGGTTGGAAATCATTCGTAGAGTGCAAAGGCATAAGGGAGCTTGACTGCGAGACCTACAAGTCGAGCAGGGACGAAAGTCGGGCTTAGTGATCCGGTGGTTCCGCATGGAAGGGCCATCGCTCAACGGATAAAAGCTACCCCGGGGATAACAGGCTTATCTCCCCCAAGAGTCCACATCGACGGGGAGGTTTGGCACCTCGATGTCGGCTCATCGCATCCTGGGGCTGTAGTCGGTCCCAAGGGTTGGGCTGTTCGCCCATTAAAGCGGTACGCGAGCTGGGTTCAGAACGTCGTGAGACAGTTCGGTCCCTATCCGTCGTGGGCGCAGGAAATTTGAGAGGAGCTGTCCTTAGTACGAGAGGACCGGGATGGACGCACCGCTGGTGTACCAGTTGTTCTGCCAAGGGCATAGCTGGGTAGCTATGTGCGGAAGGGATAAGTGCTGAAAGCATCTAAGCATGAAGCCCCCCTCAAGATGAGATTTCCCATAGCGTAAGCTAGTAAGATCCCTGAAAGATGATCAGGTTGATAGGTTCGAGGTGGAAGCATGGTGACATGTGGAGCTGACGAATACTAATAGATCGAGGACTTAACCATATAATATGAAGCTAATGTTATCTAGTTTTGAGAGAATATAAAAAACTTATTGACTTTAAATGTCGAATGAGTTATGATGATTCTTGTCTTAAATGAATATAGTCTGGTAATGATGGCAGAGAGGTCACACCCGTTCCCATACCGAACACGGAAGTTAAGCTCTCTAGCGCCGATGGTAGTTGGGACCTTGTCCCTGTGAGAGTAGGACGTTGCCAGGCTATTTATATCATCGCGGGGTGGAGCAGTACGGTAGCTCGTCGGGCTCATAACCCGAAGGTCGCAGGTTCAAATCCTGTCCCCGCAACCAAATGGTCCCGTGGTGTAGTGGTTAACATGCCTGCCTGTCACGCAGGAGATCGCCGGTTCGACCCCGGTCGGGACCGCCATTTTATATAAAGAAAAGAACGAAACAAGTTGTTTCGTATTTTTTTATTTGTTTTAACAAAAAACTAATAAAGACAGTCAAACTATCCTTAGGAAAACTCCTAAGGACTTTTTTATATATTTAAAACCTGTATAATAAAGAGCAGAGAACATTGTGAGTAAAGTAGGTGAAGTCTGTGAGTAAATATGAAATAACAACAAAATCTTCCGAAGAAACCCAGCGATTATCAGAAAAATTAGGGAGACTTGTAAAGGAAAAAGATGTAATTATTTTAGAAGGTGATCTTGGAGCTGGCAAGACGACTTTTACAAAAGGACTAGCAAAAGGTCTTGGAGTGAAAAGAGTCGTAAATAGTCCTACCTTCAATATTATTAAAGAATATAAAGGAAGATTACCGCTATATCATATGGATGTGTATCGTTTAGCGGAAAGTGAAGAAGATTTAGGATTTGATGAGTATTTCTATGGTGAAGGGATTACAGTAGTAGAATGGGCTCATTTAATAGAAGCATATTTACCGAATGAGAAGTTGCAAATTAGTTTATTCCATGCTGGAGATGATACAAGAAAAATTGTACTCGAGCCAATTGGAGATCGCTATATTAGATTATGTGAGGAGCTATTACAAGATGAAAGTACTAGCAATTGATACTTCAAATTACGTAATGGGTGTATCCCTTATTGAGGAAGGGAACGTGATTGGGGAAATCATTACAAATTTAACAAAAAACCATTCTGTACGTCTTATGCCAGCTGTAGAGAAACTGTTAAAAGAATGCGGTGTAAAACCGAAAGAATTGACTAAAATTGTTGTAGCAGCTGGACCGGGATCATATACAGGTGTTCGTATAGGTGTGACAGCGGCAAAAACATTAGCTTGGTCACTTCAAATACCAATTGTAGGTGTATCAAGTTTGGAAGTGGTGGCTGCAAATGGTACTAATTTTAATGGACTAATTTGTCCTTTATTTGATGGCCGACGTGGTCAAATTTACACGGGGTTATATACATATGAAGGAGAGCGTATAACTTCAATAGAAGAAGACCGAATTATTCTTATTGTTGACTGGTTGCAAATGTTAAAAGATAAAGAACAGCCTGTTTTATTTATTGGTAACGATGTTAAATTGCATAAAGAAACAATTGTAGAATATTTAGGTGATCAAGCTGTATTTGCTCCGTTCACTAAGAATAACCCAAGACCAAGTGAATTAGCATTTTTAGGATTACAAAAAGAAGAACAAGACGTGCATACGTTTGTTCCTAGCTATCTTCGTTTAGCTGAAGCTGAAACAAAATGGTTAGAAAGTCAAAAACAATAGGGGCCTACAGAAGATGGATATGATATTTAGAAAGATGGCACTCGATGATATTGCTCAAATTGTAGCTATTGAAGAAGCATCTTTTTCAACCCCTTGGACTGCAGATGCCTTTCACCGTGAATTAGAGGTGAATGAACATGCACATTATGTCGTGCTAGAAAAAGATGGTCTCGTAATTGGATATTGTGGATTGTGGATAATTATTGATGAATCACATGTAACAAATATAGCTATCCTGCCGGAATACAGAGGTCAAAAGCTAGGGGATGCCTTATTAAAAGAAGTCATTTCCGAAGCGAAAGGTTTAGGAGTAAAAACAATGACACTTGAAGTACGCATGTCAAATGAAGTAGCAAAGCAGTTATACAGAAAATACGGATTTCAAAATGGTGGGATTCGTAAACGATACTATGCAGACAATCAGGAAGATGGTCTTGTAATGTGGGTGAATATATAATGGAAAAAAATACGATTATACTTGGTATTGAAACAAGCTGTGATGAAACAGCTGTAGCAGTTGTTAAAAATGGAACGGAAATCATTGCGAATGTCGTTGCATCGCAAATTGAAAGTCATAAGCGTTTTGGCGGAGTTGTACCAGAGATTGCATCCCGTCATCATGTAGAAGAAATCACAGTTGTGTTAGAAGAAGCTTTAAAAGAAGCGAATATCACTTTTGAGGATATTGATGCAATTGCTGTAACAGAAGGACCAGGTTTAGTCGGAGCACTTTTAATAGGTGTAAATGCAGCGAAAGCTGTGGCTTTTGCTCATGATATCCCTCTAGTTGGTGTTCATCATATTGCTGGTCATATTTATGCGAATCGTTTAGTAAAAGAAGTACAATTCCCGTTACTATCGCTTGTTGTATCCGGTGGACATACGGAGCTTGTTTATATGAAAGAACATGGTTCATTTGAAGTGATTGGTGAAACGCGAGATGATGCGGCAGGAGAAGCTTACGATAAAGTAGCTCGTACATTATCAATGCCTTATCCAGGTGGTCCTCATATTGATCGCCTTGCGCATGAAGGAAAACCAACAATTGATTTGCCTCGTGCGTGGCTAGAACCTGATTCGTATGATTTCAGCTTTAGTGGATTGAAATCAGCAGTTATCAACACTGTGCATAACGCAAAACAGCGCGGTATAGAAATTGCACCAGAAGATTTAGCAGCAAGTTTCCAAGAAAGTGTAATAGATGTACTTGTAACGAAAGCGTCTCGTGCAGCAGATGCTTATAATGTAAAACAAGTGCTTCTTGCTGGTGGAGTAGCTGCTAATAAAGGGCTTCGTGCACGTTTAGCAGCAGAATTTGCACAAAAAGAAAATATAGAGCTAATTATTCCTCCTCTATCTTTATGCACAGATAATGCAGCGATGATTGCGGCTGCAGGTACAATTGCATACGAACAAGGAAAACGCGCTACATTAGCTTTAAATGCAAATCCAGGATTAGATATTGAAGCATAGTTATACACAAAATTAACCACAGCCTGTGGATAAAACCCGAATTATCTGTTGATAATTTGGGTTTTTTTGTGTACATAAAATGTGTATAACTTTTTATCTAGTTGTGGATAATGTGGAAAAGTTATTTGAAAGTTTATATTATAAAGGTGGATATGTGTATAACCTTGTGGATAACATAGAGGAAGTCTGACCTTTGAAGAAATTCTTTTTTGGGAAATAAAAAACAAAGAGATGTCCAAAAAACATTTTGAAACATCCTCCTCTTATTATATAAGGTGCTACTATTGTCAATCCTTGTCGAATGGTTTGTATAATTTCATTTATTATGGTATTGATTCCAAAACAGAAAATAAAAAGGAGGTCATCTCGTCAAAAAGCCCGACTTATGAGACATCCTCCTCTTTTAAATTCTCTTATATATGCAGTTCTTCCCATTCTGCCATACAAGCTTCAAGCTGTTCTTGCAGTGTTTGTTTTTTAGTTGTAATTTCACTAGCCTTTTCATAATCTGCATATATTTCTGGTAAGCAAAGTTGGTCTTCTAACGTAGCAATTTCTTCTTCTAAGCCTACGATATTTTGTTCCAGTTCTTCAATTTTTCGAGTACGTTGACGCTCTAACTGTTTACGTTCTTTTTCTTCGAGATAATTTAATTTTTCTTGTGCCACCACTTTTTGAACAGGTACTTCATCTTCTTGCTCTAGTTCCGCACGTTCAATCATTTCATTTTTCTTTTCAACGTAATAATCGTAATCACCTAAATATTCTTGTGCACCTTCTGTTGATAACTCAACAACGGTTGTCGTTACGCGATTAATAAAGTAGCGGTCATGAGAGACGAATAGAAGAGTACCTGGGTAATCAATTAAAGCATTCTCCAAAATCTCTTTACTATTTAAATCAAGATGGTTTGTTGGCTCATCGAGAATTAATAAATTGGATTTTTGCATCATAAGTTTTGCAAGAGCTAGTCGAGCCTTTTGTCCACCACTAAGAGAAGATACTGGTTTGAGTACATCATCCCCTGTGAATAAAAAGTTGCCTAGTATAGTGCGAATTTCTTTTTCGGGCTGCAATGGATATTCATCCCATAATTCATTTAAAACTCGCTTCGAAGATGTTAAGTTGGCTTGTTCTTGATCATAATAACCAACAGATACGTTTGACCCGAAAGCAACGTTTCCATGTAATAGCTGTAACTTATTCACAATGGATTTTAATAATGTAGATTTTCCAATTCCGTTTGGCCCAACTAAGGCAACACTGTCACCGCGAGTTAAGCGCATATTTACATGTTCAATAATCGGTTCCTGATAATAGCCAATAGTTGCATCTTTCACTTGTAAAACATCATTTCCACTTTGTTTTTCAATATCGAAGTGGAAGGAAGCTGATTTAGAATCGCCTAATGGTCTAGTTAATACTTCCATTCTGTCTAATTGTTTACGGCGACTTTGAGCGCGTTTTGTCGTAGATGCACGAGCTATATTTTTTTGTACAAAGTCTTCCAGTTTAGAAATTTCATCTTGTTGTTTTTCATAACGCTTCATTTCTTGCTCGTATAGAGCTGATTTTGAGTCTAAATATTTACTGTAGTTACCAACAAATCGTCGGCTTTCCTTATTAGAAATTTCGTATACTTGTGTAACGAGTTTATCTAAGAAATAACGGTCATGGGAAACGATTAAAATCGCGCCAGGATAGCCTTGTAAATATTGTTCAAGCCATGTTAGTGTCTCGATGTCCAAATGGTTTGTAGGTTCGTCTAAAATAAGTAAGTCTGGTCTAGTTAATAATAATTTCCCAAGAGCTAATCGAGTCTTTTGTCCACCACTTAATGTGGAAATTTTCGTCTGATGCGTTTCAACTGGGAAGCCAAGACCGCTTAAAATTGAGCGTATATCCGCTTCGTACTGATAGCCGCCTTGATCTTTATAATCTAATTGTAATTGGTCATAATCAGCTAATAATTTCTCATATATAGCCGCATTTGAAAAATTTTCTTCTTTTCCCATCTCTTGCTCTAGCCTTCGAAGTTTTGTCTCCATCTGCTGCAAGTGTGTAAAGACGGTTAACATTTCATCCCAAATTGTTAAAGACGTTTCTAATCCGGTATTTTGAGCTAAATACCCCATTGAGACATCTTTTGGTTTTATAATTTCACCACCATCATGAGATAACTCGCCAGCTATTATTTTTAATAATGTAGATTTTCCAGCTCCATTTCGTCCGACTAATGCGATACGATCTTTTGTTTGTACTTCCAATTTTATGTTTGCAAGAATCGTTTCTGCACCGTATAATTTCGAAAGCCCATTCACTTGTAATAATATCAATGTTTTCACCTCAAATAATTTCTTAACTTTGCCATGTTTATATTTCTCAATCATACTAAAAATAGTGTATAGTTTAAAATAAAGAGAGAATACTTCTTCTCTTTATTATACAAGGAAATTCATGAGTACTAAACTTCTGTATTTGATTCAAGTATAAGAATAAAGATAGGAAGAGAGGAGAGGTTATATGGATCAGCAAAAAATTCCACAGGCCACTGCCAAACGATTGCCTCTATACTATCGATTTATCCAAAACTTATCTCTTTCTGGTAAGCAACGTGTTTCATCAGCCGAATTGAGTGAAGCGGTAAAGGTTGATTCCGCAACTATTCGAAGAGATTTTTCATATTTTGGAGCGTTAGGGAAAAAAGGATATGGATATAACGTAAATTATTTATTATCATTTTTCCGTGAAACACTCGACCAAGATGATATAACACGCGTGGCACTTATTGGAGTAGGTAATTTAGGGACCGCTTTCTTACATTATAATTTCACGAAAAACAATAATACAAAAATTGAAATGGCGTTTGATGTTAGTGAAGAGAAAGTTGGAACAGAAATCGGAGGCATTCCTGTATATCATTTGGATGAACTAGAAGAACGTTTATCAACTGATATACAAGTGGCAATATTAACGGTACCCGCTACAGTAGCGCAATCTGTGGCAGATAGATTGGCAGAAACGAACGTGCATGGTATTTTAAATTTCACACCAGCACGCTTAAATGTGTCAGAGAATATAAGGATTCATCACATTGATTTAGCTGTAGAGTTACAAACTCTTGTTTACTTTTTGAAGAATTATCCACAATAAAACGCAGAGGAGATGACCTCTGCGTTTTATTATTGTTTTTTCTTTGTGAATTTAACTAAGATAAGGCGAAGTGCCAAATTAAAATCAATTGTTGCCATAACTGCAAATAGTATTGTCCACATATTCCAGATTGTATCTGTTACGTTCGTAATGGCGAAGCGTGTAAAGATACATCCAAGAAGAAAGTACAATGCAGCCATGAACAATGGTGAGTTTCTCATACTAAAAATCCTCCGATAAAGCCTTGCATTTTTTCAGCTTCTTTAATCATTTCTTGAATTTGCTCATTGCTTACTACAACTTGAGCAACTGCAACTAATGTATTCATTGCAACATGAGCTGCAATAGGAACTATAATTCGTTTCGTTTTTACGTATAAAAAGGCGAATACGAGCCCCATAGAAGTGTATACCAATAAGTGAGTAAAATCAAAATGAATCGCCGCGAATACAAGTGAACTAATAATAGCGGCAATAAAGAAGTTAAACTTCTTATAAAGTGTACCGAATAAAATTTTTCTAAATACGATTTCTTCCAAAATAGGTCCTATTATAGATATGACAATAAGGAACCAAGGTGTCGTTCTTGCGATGTCCATAAGTCTTGCTGTATTTTCAGATCCCGGTGTAATCCCTAATAAACGCATTTCGATCATACCGGCAATGCTTTGTGAGAACAGCGCTAAGAAGAAACCAATAAAAATCCACCCAATTGTAGCTGGAACAGTAGAGCGCATTTTATCTAAATGCCTGTCACGAATGTCTGTTCTGAGTAACCAAAGTACAACGCATAATGCAATGAAAAAGCTAATGATAGCCCAATGACCAGTTATGAGTTGAAGTTTTTCCTCTCTAGTAAATCCCCTATTATCGTATAGTCCAGTTTTCAGGAGAAGCGGTAACCCGGCAATGCCTGATAACTGCATTAAAATGTATGTAACGATAATCCACCAATATTGTTTTTTCAAATGGTTTAACCATCCTTTCTAACGCTAGTGTATGAGATAAGGTAGGATAACATGTAAATATGCTACCTACGATATAAACTTTCATTTGAATTATATTTTTTTTGTAAATAAGTATTTGAAAATAAAATAGGAGACAGGAAAAAGTTGTACGTTTAGCGAAAACAACTTAGGGTGTCTTTCATATTGTAACATACAAGAAGTGGGAACAACGATTCATATAGTAAAGGCAGTAGAAGAAGTAATGATATCTAGGAAAGTGCATAAAGTAATTTGCGAAAAAATTATGATTTTTTTACTTGCAAAAGAAATTGAGATTATTTATTATTAGAAGTGTGTTAGCACTCGTGTGACTTGAGTGCTAATAAATAAAATTTACATAACAAAATGAGGAGGTTATTGTTCATGCTAAAGCCATTAGGTGATCGCGTTGTAATTGAACTTGTTCAAGCAGAAGAAAAAACAGCAAGTGGTATTGTATTACCAGAAACTGCAAAAGAAAAACCACAAGAGGGTAAAGTTATTGCAGTAGGTACAGGCCGAGTGCTTGAAAATGGTGAGCGTGTTGCTTTAGAGGTAGCAGCAGGTGATCTTATCATCTTCTCAAAATATGCAGGTACTGAAGTGAAATACGAAGGTACAGACTACTTGATTTTACGTGAAAGTGACATTTTAGCAATTATCGGTTAATTATATACATTTTAAAAATCCAAGGGGGTCAATTATTATGGCAAAAGATATTAAATTTAGTGAAGAAGCACGTCGTTCGATGCTTCGCGGTGTCGACACTCTTGCAAACGCAGTAAAAGTAACGCTTGGACCAAAAGGTCGTAACGTTGTACTTGAGAAAAAATTCGGTTCACCACTTATTACAAATGACGGTGTAACAATCGCAAAAGAAATCGAATTAGAAGATGCATTCGAAAACATGGGTGCGAAATTAGTAGCAGAAGTTGCTAGCAAAACAAACGATGTAGCTGGTGACGGAACGACAACTGCAACTGTATTAGCGCAAGCTATGATTCGTGAAGGTCTTAAAAACGTAACAGCTGGTGCAAACCCAATGGGTCTTCGTAAAGGTATCGAAAAAGCTGTTACTGCTGCAATTGAAGAATTAAAAGCGATTTCTAAACCAATCGAAGGTAAATCTTCTATCGCACAAGTAGCTGCTATTTCTTCGGCTGACGAAGAAGTAGGTCAATTAATCGCTGAAGCAATGGAGCGCGTTGGTAACGACGGCGTTATTACTTTAGAAGAATCTAAAGGATTCACAACAGAATTAGACGTAGTAGAAGGTATGCAATTTGATCGTGGATATGCATCTCCTTACATGATTACTGATTCTGACAAAATGGAAGCAGTTCTTGATAACCCATACATTTTAATTACTGACAAAAAGATTTCTAACATCCAAGAAATCTTACCAGTATTAGAGCAAGTGGTACAACAAGGTAAACCACTTCTTATCATTGCTGAAGATGTAGAAGGCGAAGCGTTAGCTACATTAGTAGTGAACAAACTTCGTGGTACATTCAATGTAGTTGCTGTTAAAGCTCCTGGATTTGGTGACCGTCGTAAAGCAATGCTAGAAGATATCGCAATCTTAACTGGTGGCGAAGTAATCACTGAAGAATTAGGACGTGACTTAAAATCTGCTACAGTTGAATCTTTAGGACGTGCTGGTAAAATTGTTGTAACGAAAGAAAATACAACTGTAGTTGAAGGTATTGGAAATTCACAACAAATCGAAGCTCGCATCGGTCAAATCCGCGCGCAATTAGAAGAAACTACTTCTGAATTCGATCGTGAAAAATTACAAGAGCGTCTTGCTAAACTTGCGGGCGGTGTAGCAGTAATTAAAGTAGGTGCAGCAACTGAAACTGAGTTAAAAGAGCGCAAACTTCGCATTGAAGATGCACTTAACTCAACTCGTGCAGCAGTAGAAGAAGGTATTGTTGCAGGTGGTGGTACTTCACTTATGAACGTATACACAAAAGTAGCTTCTATCGTAGCTGAAGGCGACGAAGCAACAGGTATCAACATCGTACTTCGTGCACTAGAAGAGCCAGTTCGTCAAATCGCAATCAACGCTGGTCTAGAAGGATCTGTAGTTGTAGAGCGTCTAAAAGGCGAAAAAGTAGGCGTTGGTTTCAACGCAGCTACTGGCGAATGGGTTAACATGCTTGAGTCTGGTATCGTAGATCCAGCTAAAGTAACTCGTTCTGCACTTCAAAACGCAGCATCTGTTGCAGCTATGTTCTTAACGACTGAAGCTGTAGTTGCTGACAAGCCAGAACCAAATGCACCAGCAATGCCTGACATGGGCGGCATGGGCATGGGCGGTATGGGCGGAATGATGTAATTCCGTTCTCCCGAAAAACATCCACTTCTATATAGAAGTGGATGTTTTTTTATGTTTTTGAGCGCAGGAAAATAATTTCTGTAGAATTTTGTCGCTTTCTCTCTTGACCATACTGATACTTCATTGTTAGAATCTAGGAAGATAATATAAAACAATCCTTCATATATCCTCGATGATATGGTTTGAGAGTCTCTACCGGGTTACCGTAAACAACCTGACTATGAAGGCAGTGCGTCTTATATTTATAAAGAGCGGAAGACTATCTTTCTTTATAAAGCCAGACCCCTGCCTTTTCTTTGTCATGAGACTAGAGGCGGAGGACTGGCTTTTTTTATTATATTAGTAATGCTTTTCGCCAAATTGGTGAAAATATTTATATACGAGAACTAACGTTGGGGTGATTATTTTGAAGAAGCAGCATGATACAATTATCGTTTTAGATTTTGGGAGTCAGTACAATCAGTTAATAGCACGTCGAATTCGTGAGTTCGGTGTATACAGTGAACTTCATCCACATACAATTACTGCAGAAGAAATTAAAGCAATGAATCCAAAAGGGATTATCTTCTCTGGTGGACCAAATAGTGTATACGGTGAAGGTGCATTACATTGTGATGAAAAAATCTTTGAACTAGGATTACCGATTTTCGGTATTTGTTACGGTATGCAGCTTATGACGCAACACTTTGGTGGTAAAGTAGAACGTGCCAACCACCGTGAGTATGGAAAAGCTGTTCTTAAAGTAGAGAACGAATCAAAATTATATGCGAACCTTCCAGAAGAGCAAGTTGTATGGATGAGCCATGGTGACTTAGTAACTGGTTTACCTGAAGGATTCGTAGTAGATGCAACAAGTGAGTCTTGTCCAATTGCTGGTATGAGCAATGAAGCGGAAAACTTATACGGTGTACAATTCCACCCAGAAGTACGTCACTCTGAGCACGGTAACGATTTAATTAAAAACTTCGTATTCGGCGTATGTGGTTGTTCTGAAGGATGGAACATGGAGAACTTTATAGAAGTAGAATTAGAGAAGATCCGTGAAACTGTTGGAGACAAAAAAGTATTATGCGCACTTAGTGGCGGTGTAGACTCTTCTGTTGTAGCAGTATTAATTCATAAAGCGATTGGTGACCAATTAACATGTATTTTCGTGGACCACGGTTTACTTCGTAAAGATGAAGCAGAAGGTGTTATGAAAACATTTAGCGAAGGCTTCCATATGAACGTTATTAAAGTGGATGCACAAGAGCGCTTCATGAACAAGTTAAAAGGTGTAGAAGATCCAGAGCAAAAACGTAAAATCATTGGTAATGAATTCATTTACGTATTTGATGATGAAGCTTCTAAATTACAAGGAATGGACTTCCTAGCGCAAGGTACACTTTACACGGATATCGTTGAAAGTGGTACAGCAACTGCACAAACAATTAAATCTCACCATAACGTTGGTGGACTTCCAGAAGACATGCAGTTCAAATTAATTGAGCCTTTAAATACTTTATTTAAAGACGAAGTACGTGTATTAGGATCAGAACTAGGAATTCCTGATGAAATCGTATGGCGTCAACCATTCCCAGGCCCTGGTCTTGGTATTCGTGTATTAGGTGAAATTACAGAAGAGAAATTAGAAATCGTTCGTGAATCTGATGCAATTTTACGTGAAGAAATTATAAAAGCAGGATTAGACCGCGAAGTTTGGCAATACTTCACTGCGCTTCCTGGTATGCGTAGCGTAGGTGTTATGGGTGACGAGCGTACTTACGATTACACAGTAGGTATCCGTGCAGTAACATCTATCGATGGTATGACAGCTGACTGGGCACGTATCCCTTGGGACGTATTAGAGAAAATCTCTGTACGTATCGTAAACGAAGTAAAACACGTTAACCGTATCGTGTATGATATAACAAGTAAGCCACCAGCAACTATTGAGTGGGAATAGTATTGTAATAAAAAAGATCCATCTATCGTTCATGTATAGATGGATCTTTTTGTTTTCACCCTTAATACGAACGAAAATATAAAAATTTATAAAAATGTTCGTTTTTAAATTGACAAAACCACCTCGTCGAGTTAATATGAGTATGTAATTCAAACGAAAAGTGAATATTATGCCGTCGTATAATATCGGGGATATGGCCCGAAAGTTTCTACCTAGCTACCGTAAATGGCTTGACTACGAGGCGTTTTGATAAAGATGAGGGGAAACTTGTCTTTATTCATAGAACGCTTCCATGTATATGCAATGGAAGCCTTTTTTATTTTTATAGATAAAAGAGGGCTAGGGGAAATACGGCGAGTAATCATATAACGGGGGAAACGTAAGATGAAACGCTATTTTCAGTTTGATGAACTCGGCACAAATTATAAAACAGAGTTCATAGCAGGTTTAACGACATTTCTATCTATGGCTTACGTACTATTTGTCAATCCTGCTACGCTGTCGCTTGGAAATGTTAAAGGATTACCGGCAGGTACAGGAATGGATCCAGGTGCAGTATTCGTTGCTACAGCATTAGCAGCGGCGATTGGTTCGTTAATTATGGGGATATTTGCGAAGTATCCGATTGCTTTAGCGCCAGGTATGGGAATAAACGCGTTCTTTGCTTATACAGCGGTGTTAACGATGGGAATTCCGTGGCAAACGGCAATTGCTGGAACATTAATGTCAGGTATTATCTTTATTATTCTTACTGCTTCAGGTATTCGTGAAAAAATCATTAATGCAATTCCAGTAGAGTTAAAGTTTGCAGTAGCGGCGGGTATTGGATTATTCATTGCCTTCCTTGGATTCCAAAACGCTGGAATTATCGTAAAGAATGATGCTGTTCTTGTTGGGTTGGGGGACTTAACAAAGGGCACAACGTTACTAGCAATCTTCGGAGTTGTTACTACAATCATTTTCATGATTAAAAAAATAAATGGTGCAGTTTTCTACGGTATGATCCTTACGGCGATCTTAGGAGTAGCGACTGGATTAATTGATACACCAAAAGCTGTAGTGGGAGCAATACCGAGTCTAGAACCAACGTTCGGGGTAGCATTAACTCACTTTGGAGACATTTTCACTGTTGAAATGGCGATTGTTATTATAACGTTCTTCTTTATCGATTTCTTTGATACAGCAGGTACGCTTGTAGCGGTTGCGAATCAAGCGGGATTAATGAAGAACAATAAATTACCACGTGCAGGTAAAGCGTTATTTGCAGATGCGATTGCAACTGTAATTGGTGCGATTTTAGGTACATCAACAACAACGTCTTACATTGAATCGTCTGCGGGGGTAGCAGCAGGAGGACGTTCTGGATTTACAGCGGTTGTAACAGCAGGGTTCTTCTTACTGGCACTATTCTTCTCGCCGCTATTAAGTGTTGTGACACCAGCTGTAACAGCGCCAGCATTAATTATTGTAGGAATCTTGATGGTTTCATCTTTAGGAGAAATTGATTGGAAGAAATTTGAGATTGCAGTGCCAGCGTTCTTTACTATCATTTCAATGCCACTTACGTATAGTATCGCAACAGGAATTGCAATCGGGTTTATCTTCTATCCAATTACAATGGTTGTGAGTGGTCGTCGTAAAGAGATTCATCCAATTATGTATGTTATGGGAGTTTTATTCGTACTATATTTCATCTACGTTCGTAAATAAAAGGGGTTTTTTGAAAGGTCTAGACTTGAGGGGAGTCTAGACCTTTTTTGCGTCTTCAGAAAATCTTAAGGATTTCCGAGCGTTTTTCTTCAGAAGTTTTCTTATAATAGAAGTTAGGGATTAAAAAAGTGATGGGGGAGATAGTATGGCCGGGGAAACGATACTTGTCGTAGATGATGAAAAAGAAATTAGGAACCTTATTACAATTTATTTAAAGAACGAAGGATATAAAGTACTGCAAGCAGGGGACGGAGAAGAAGGGTTACGTATATTAGAAGAAAATGAAGTGCACTTAGTCGTATTAGATATTATGATGCCGAAAGTAGATGGTATTCATATGTGTATGAAAGTAAGGGAAGCGAAGGAAATGCCGATTATTATGCTTTCGGCAAAAACGCAAGATATGGATAAAATTTTAGGATTAACAACAGGTGCAGATGATTATGTAGCAAAACCGTTTAACCCGTTAGAGTTAATCGCAAGAATTAAATCGCAGCTACGTCGTTATATGAAAATGAATGGCTTTGCTATTCAAAATGAGGACGAGTTAGAAATTGGAGAGATGAAAATAAACATCTCCACTCATACAGTCATTGTGGATGGAGAAGAAGTGAAACTGACCCCGAGGGAATTTTCAATTTTAGAATTACTAGTCCGTAATCCGGGGATGGTCTTTAGTGCGGAACAAATTTATGAAAAGGTTTGGAACGAAAGATCTTTCCAGTCGGATAACACGGTAATGGTTCATATTCGGAAAGTGCGTGAAAAGATTGAGGAGAATCCAAGGAAGCCAATATATATAAAAACAGTATGGGGAGTGGGGTATAAGATTGAAAAAGATATTTAATCCATTTACTTATGTTAGGAAAATTCGAGAATTAATTGGAAAGATAGTGAAGAGTGTGAAACGGAGTATACGAATTCAACTTATTACTGCGTTTACTGCTTGTGCGTTGTTAGGGATTTTGTCAGCGAAGGCAGCAGCACCGTTTTTTGAGAATGCGAATCGAGAGGCGACGATCGATTATCGGGTTGGTATGGAACAAATTAATCAACAAGCTCAAAGCGTGGCAAGTAGTTCAGTTCATGAAAATAAATTAGAAGCTATATCAACTATGATTGAAATAGAGAATCAAAATTTAGAACAAAACTCTAGAGCTTTAAAAGTATTGGTCACTGACGAGAGCGGTAAAGTTTTATATAAAACGAAGCAGGCGCAAGAAGAGCAAATTGATTTGCATAATACAATTCGTAATGCATCATCGTTTGCGATTAATTATATGAATGGTAGAAAAGAATTTGAAAGTACGAGAAAAGAATTTATAGCTTTTGCACCTATTACAATAGAAGATAAGAATTTATACATGTTTGTTAGTGGGATTCCAGAAGGTGAAGTAATATATGATACGCAAGAAGGACCGTTTCCGTTTTTCATAGGTGTACTTGTATTTATTTTCTCTTTCTTCTATATAACAAAGAGAAAGATGAAGCAAATTGAAGCGATGGCACAAGGTGTAAAGGAAATAGAAAAAGGAAACTTAGCGTACCGTATTGAGAAAAAAGGTGAAGATGAGATTGCGTCTTTAACTGAGAATATTAATAATATGGCGGAAGAGCTTATGAATAATATAGAAAAGGAACGTAAATTAGAGAAGCAAAAGAATGAGCTTATTACGAATGTATCACACGATTTACGTACACCACTGACTTCTATAATGGGTTACTTGCGATTACTTCGAGATTCTAAATATGAAAATAAAGAACAACATGATGAGTATACGAGAATTGCTTTTGCAAAGTCGGAGCAGTTAAAGAATTTAATAGAAGATTTATTTGAGTATACGAAGTTAACGAATGAACAAGTTGTATTAGAAAAACAGGAAGTGTGTGTAAATGAGTTACTTGATCAATTAATAGAAGAGTTAGTACCACAAGCGGAAGAGCATGGCCTTATGTTTGTTAAGAAGTTTCCTGAGGAACGTGCATATGCGATGATTGATTCGGAAAAGATGGTCCGTGTATTCGACAACTTACTAATGAATGCAATTAAGTATAGTAAAGATGACGGAGAGATAAAAGTTTCTCTTCAAAGGCAGCGCAGGAATATACAAATTGTTATTGCGAATCATAGTGAAGAGTTTACGAGAGAAGAGTTAGGGAACTTGTTTGAACGGTTTTATAAGAAAGATCAATCTAGAAGTAGAGTAACAGAAGGTTCGGGGCTCGGATTAGCTATTGCGAAAAGTATTGTTGAGTTGCAAGGTGGTAGTATTCGAGCTGAGTATGAGGACGGGATCGTTCAGTTCATCGTTTCATTACCAATTATAGAAAAATAATAAATGAATAGAATGTTATAGGATAAAAAGGCTTATTTTAAAAGGGATAAGCCTTTTTATATTTTTTTAGAAAAACATATTGACGATTAGAGTTTAGAGGTGTAATATAGAACAAGTCGCCGATAGCAACAACGCAGAAAGCGACAAAAGAAATAAAAAAACTTGGTTGACATTGAAATATGAAAATGTTAACATAAGGGAGTCGCAAATGAGCGACAGACAAGTTCTTTGAAAACTGAACGAAACAAACAACGTGAACGTCAATTTTTATTTTTAGATGCTAGACAAACTAACTTTATTGGAGAGTTTGATCCTGGCTCAGGATGAACGCTGGCGGCGTGCCTAATACATGCAAGTCGAGCGAATGGATTAAGAGCTTGCTCTTATGAAGTTAGCGGCGGACGGGTGAGTAACACGTGGGTAACCTACCCATAAGACTGGGATAACTCCGGGAAACCGGGGCTAATACCGGATAATATTTTGAACTGCATAGTTCGAAATTGAAAGGCGGCTTCGGCTGTCACTTATGGATGGACCCGCGTCGCATTAGCTAGTTGGTGAGGTAACGGCTCACCAAGGCGACGATGCGTAGCCGACCTGAGAGGGTGATCGGCCACACTGGGACTGAGACACGGCCCAGACTCCTACGGGAGGCAGCAGTAGGGAATCTTCCGCAATGGACGAAAGTCTGACGGAGCAACGCCGCGTGAGTGATGAAGGCTTTCGGGTCGTAAAACTCTGTTGTTAGGGAAGAACAAGTGCTAGTTGAATAAGCTGGCACCTTGACGGTACCTAACCAGAAAGCCACGGCTAACTACGTGCCAGCAGCCGCGGTAATACGTAGGTGGCAAGCGTTATCCGGAATTATTGGGCGTAAAGCGCGCGCAGGTGGTTTCTTAAGTCTGATGTGAAAGCCCACGGCTCAACCGTGGAGGGTCATTGGAAACTGGGAGACTTGAGTGCAGAAGAGGAAAGTGGAATTCCATGTGTAGCGGTGAAATGCGTAGAGATATGGAGGAACACCAGTGGCGAAGGCGACTTTCTGGTCTGTAACTGACACTGAGGCGCGAAAGCGTGGGGAGCAAACAGGATTAGATACCCTGGTAGTCCACGCCGTAAACGATGAGTGCTAAGTGTTAGAGGGTTTCCGCCCTTTAGTGCTGAAGTTAACGCATTAAGCACTCCGCCTGGGGAGTACGGCCGCAAGGCTGAAACTCAAAGGAATTGACGGGGGCCCGCACAAGCGGTGGAGCATGTGGTTTAATTCGAAGCAACGCGAAGAACCTTACCAGGTCTTGACATCCTCTGAAAACTCTAGAGATAGAGCTTCTCCTTCGGGAGCAGAGTGACAGGTGGTGCATGGTTGTCGTCAGCTCGTGTCGTGAGATGTTGGGTTAAGTCCCGCAACGAGCGCAACCCTTGATCTTAGTTGCCATCATTAAGTTGGGCACTCTAAGGTGACTGCCGGTGACAAACCGGAGGAAGGTGGGGATGACGTCAAATCATCATGCCCCTTATGACCTGGGCTACACACGTGCTACAATGGACGGTACAAAGAGCTGCAAGACCGCGAGGTGGAGCTAATCTCATAAAACCGTTCTCAGTTCGGATTGTAGGCTGCAACTCGCCTACATGAAGCTGGAATCGCTAGTAATCGCGGATCAGCATGCCGCGGTGAATACGTTCCCGGGCCTTGTACACACCGCCCGTCACACCACGAGAGTTTGTAACACCCGAAGTCGGTGGGGTAACCTTTATGGAGCCAGCCGCCTAAGGTGGGACAGATGATTGGGGTGAAGTCGTAACAAGGTAGCCGTATCGGAAGGTGCGGCTGGATCACCTCCTTTCTATGGAGAATTGATGAACGCAGTTCATCAATAAACGTTGACTTGTTTTGTTTCGTTCAGTTTTGAGAGAACTATCTCTCAAGTTTAAATGTATGTTCTTTGAAAACTAGATAACAGTGTAGCTCATATTTTTTTAATTTTAGTTTGGTTAAGTTAGAAAGGGCGCACGGTGGATGCCTTGACACTAGGAGTCGATGAAGGACGGGACTAACGCCGATATGCTTCGGGGAGCTGTAAGTAAGCTTTGATCCGAAGATTTCCGAATGGGGAAACCCACTATACGTAATGGTATGGTATCCTTACCTGAATACATAGGGTATGGAAGACAGACCCAGGGAACTGAAACATCTAAGTACCTGGAGGAAGAGAAAGCAAATGCGATTTCCTGAGTAGCGGCGAGCGAAACGGAATCTAGCCCAAACCAAGAGGCTTGCCTCTTGGGGTTGTAGGACATTCTATACGGAGTTACAAAGGAACGAGGTAGACGAAGCGACCTGGAAAGGTCCGTCACAGAGGGTAACAACCCCGTAGTCGAAACTTCGTTCTCTCTTGAATGTATCCTGAGTACGGCGGAACACGTGAAATTCCGTCGGAATCTGGGAGGACCATCTCCCAAGGCTAAATACTCCCTAGTGATCGATAGTGAACCAGTACCGTGAGGGAAAGGTGAAAAGCACCCCGGAAGGGGAGTGAAAGAGATCCTGAAACCGTGTGCCTACAAATAGTCAGAGCCCGTTAATGGGTGATGGCGTGCCTTTTGTAGAATGAACCGGCGAGTTACGATCCCGTGCGAGGTTAAGCTGAAGAGGCGGAGCCGCAGCGAAAGCGAGTCTGAATAGGGCGTTTAGTACGTGGTCGTAGACCCGAAACCAGGTGATCTACCCATGTCCAGGGTGAAGTTCAGGTAACACTGAATGGAGGCCCGAACCCACGCACGTTGAAAAGTGCGGGGATGAGGTGTGGGTAGCGGAGAAATTCCAATCGAACCTGGAGATAGCTGGTTCTCCCCGAAATAGCTTTAGGGCTAGCCTTAAGTGTAAGAGTCTTGGAGGTAGAGCACTGATTGAACTAGGGGTCCTCATCGGATTACCGAATTCAGTCAAACTCCGAATGCCAATGACTTATCCTTAGGAGTCAGACTGCGAGTGATAAGATCCGTAGTCAAGAGGGAAACAGCCCAGATCGCCAGCTAAGGTCCCAAAGTGTGTATTAAGTGGAAAAGGATGTGGAGTTGCTTAGACAACTAGGATGTTGGCTCAGAAGCAGCCACCATTTAAAGAGTGCGTAATAGCTCACTAGTCGAGTGACTCTGCGCCGAAAATGTACCGGGGCTAAATACACCACCGAAGCTGCG
The DNA here is from genome assembly GCF_000832605.1 of Bacillus mycoides. Taxonomy (GTDB): domain Bacteria; phylum Bacillota; class Bacilli; order Bacillales; family Bacillaceae_G; genus Bacillus_A; species Bacillus_A mycoides. The sequence goes on along the minus strand of NZ_CP009692.1, from coordinate 217,385 downwards.
AATTGATACCAATGGTATCAGTGGTAGGGGAGCGTTCTAAGTGCAGTGAAGTCAGACCGGAAGGACTGGTGGAGCGCTTAGAAGTGAGAATGCCGGTATGAGTAGCGAAAGACGGGTGAGAATCCCGTCCACCGAATGCCTAAGGTTTCCTGAGGAAGGCTCGTCCGCTCAGGGTTAGTCAGGACCTAAGCCGAGGCCGACAGGCGTAGGCGATGGACAACAGGTTGATATTCCTGTACCACCTCTTTATCGTTTGAGCAATGGAGGGACGCAGAAGGATAGAAGAAGCGTGCGATTGGTTGTGCACGTCCAAGCAGTTAGGCTGATAAGTAGGCAAATCCGCTTATCGTGAAGGCTGAGCTGTGATGGGGAAGCTCCTTATGGAGCGAAGTCTTTGATTCCCCGCTGCCAAGAAAAGCTTCTAGCGAGATAAAAGGTGCCTGTACCGCAAACCGACACAGGTAGGCGAGGAGAGAATCCTAAGGTGTGCGAGAGAACTCTGGTTAAGGAACTCGGCAAAATGACCCCGTAACTTCGGGAGAAGGGGTGCTTTCTTAACGGAAAGCCGCAGTGAATAGGCCCAAGCGACTGTTTAGCAAAAACACAGGTCTCTGCGAAGCCGTAAGGCGAAGTATAGGGGCTGACACCTGCCCGGTTGCTGGAAGGTTAAGGAGAGGGGTTAGCGTAAGCGAAGCTCTGAACTGAAGCCCCAGTAAACGGCGGCCGTAACTATAACGGTCCTAAGGTAGCGAAATTCCTTGTCGGGTAAGTTCCGACCCGCACGAAAGGTGTAACGATTTGGGCACTGTCTCAACCAGAGACTCGGTGAAATTATAGTACCTGTGAAGATGCAGGTTACCCGCGACAGGACGGAAAGACCCCGTGGAGCTTTACTGTAGCCTGATATTGAATTTTGGTACAGTTTGTACAGGATAGGCGGGAGCCATTGAAACCGGAGCGCTAGCTTCGGTGGAGGCGCTGGTGGGATACCGCCCTGACTGTATTGAAATTCTAACCTACGGGTCTTATCGACCCGGGAGACAGTGTCAGGTGGGCAGTTTGACTGGGGCGGTCGCCTCCTAAAGTGTAACGGAGGCGCCCAAAGGTTCCCTCAGAATGGTTGGAAATCATTCGTAGAGTGCAAAGGCATAAGGGAGCTTGACTGCGAGACCTACAAGTCGAGCAGGGACGAAAGTCGGGCTTAGTGATCCGGTGGTTCCGCATGGAAGGGCCATCGCTCAACGGATAAAGGCTACCCCGGGGATAACAGGCTTATCTCCCCCAAGAGTCCACATCGACGGGGAGGTTTGGCACCTCGATGTCGGCTCATCGCATCCTGGGGCTGTAGTCGGTCCCAAGGGTTGGGCTGTTCGCCCATTAAAGCGGTACGCGAGCTGGGTTCAGAACGTCGTGAGACAGTTCGGTCCCTATCCGTCGTGGGCGCAGGAAATTTGAGAGGAGCTGTCCTTAGTACGAGAGGACCGGGATGGACGCACCGCTGGTGTACCAGTTGTTCTGCCAAGGGCATAGCTGGGTAGCTATGTGCGGAAGGGATAAGTGCTGAAAGCATCTAAGCATGAAGCCCCCCTCAAGATGAGATTTCCCATAGCGTAAGCTAGTAAGATCCCTGAAAGATGATCAGGTTGATAGGTTCGAGGTGGAAGCATGGTGACATGTGGAGCTGACGAATACTAATAGATCGAGGACTTAACCATATAATATGAAGCGATGTTATCTAGTTTTGAAGGAATATACCTTCATCAGTTTGGTGATGATGGCAGAGAGGTCACACCCGTTCCCATACCGAACACGGAAGTTAAGCTCTCTAGCGCCGATGGTAGTTGGGACCTTGTCCCTGTGAGAGTAGGACGTCGCCAAGCAACTTTAAGACGAGTCAGAATGACTCGTCTTTTTTGTGTTTAATGAAATAAGCTTGTTATTAATGGCTCAAGAAATCCATTGATAACAAGCTTATTTGTTTAAAAATAAATGTATTTATCTAGTATGGACTTCCGGTAAAATCGTTATTTATCATAGCTTCACTTTGTTTTTTACATCGATAAGCTTAAAACGTTCGCAAACGAGCAGCATATCTTCAGAAAAACTAAGACCAAGTTCGCTTAGTTCCTTTGTAAAGAACTGTATATGGGTGTCTCTCCAGTAATTATAAGTAAGATCGCCTTCACCCTCAGCTACAGCAAATTCTTCAGTCACTTCATTCATTGGCATTATAGTTACTTCTATTGTCTTGATAATAGCTACAGGTTCATCCTGACTATTGAGTACAATACTATAATCGTTAGTTGTTGGTAGTGGTTCATTTTCTAATTCGTAAAAAATATGGCCCGAGCATGTTGCGGTTTTCACACCATCAATGACTAATTGAGCGAGATAATCAGGAGAATCACCAAATTGCCAAGCTGTAACAGATTCTGGTTTTTTATTGTTTCCCCAATAAGTATCCCAATATGATTGTGCTAATGGATTCATTTGTATATTTACCTCGCTTTAATTTTTTTATAAGCTTTGAGCAACTTGCTTATTTGTAATAGTTTTGTAGTCATATAAAATCTGGGTTGTTGTATTACGGATTAATACAAGTAATACGCTGAAGGAATATGGTTTATAAACTTGTTCTGTCCATTTATGACCATTTTCCCCGTAGACGCCCATATTAATAGACGGGATGTTCAATTTTCGAATTGTTTCGTATGGTAATGGATATAGTTGTTATGTAGTCTATTTGTGATTTGGGCTGCAATAAAGTTAGGGTCAATGCCCGATCACCTACACGTACTTCGCTTCCATAAATATAGAAACAAGGAAGAAGTGATGTATAGCAAAGGAGTGAGAACATTAGTTCTATCGTGGTGTAATGGGTAGACTCAATCAATTGAGGTGCTTATTTTTACTTCAGCATATGTGTATAAAGAAGAAATGCTATTACTAGGTTCGGATTTCAAATATAGCTTTTAACGTTACATATTTTAATGAAGTGTTGTTTAAAGGTAAAGAATATTCTGGTTATTAATATTGATCTATTATCCACTATGCCACATTGAAGTGAGTAATACTAGAGGTGAAATAGATAAAAACCGATATTCCTTGAATATCGGTTTAATAATATGTGACTTATATGAAGCTATAGCAATACGAAAAGTGTAAATACAATGGCTAACAAAATACGATAATATGCAAAAGGTTTTAAACCTATCTTTTCTAAAAGCTTCAGGAAGGTTACTACCGCTAGCATTGCTACAAGAAAAGAGGTAATGAATCCTACCGCAAACATAGGAATATCATCTACACTTAAATACTTCCAACTTTTTAATAAGTCTAACCCTGTAGCTCCGGCCATTACAGGAATGGCAATGAGAAAAGAGAACTCAGATGCAGCCTTATAATTTACTTTTGCTAATAGCCCTCCAGAAATAGTAGAGCCCGCTCTAGAGAAGCCAGGATATACTGCTAAGCATTGAAATAATCCAATTGTTAATGCTTGACGGTATGTTAAATCATCTAGTGAAAAGGCGGTTGCCTCTGCTTTTTTTGCTTCTGCAAAAATCATAAGAATTGCTCCTGCTACAAGTCCGATTACGACAGTATACGGCTGAAATAAGTATGTTTTAATAACATCATGTAATAATAGGCCAACAACTACTGCTGGGAATACACCGAGAAAAACATGTAATGCATTGAATTTTTTCTCTTTCCGTAGAAGGGGTTTAATATTACATAAAGAAACAAGGCGTTTATGATATAAAATCGCGATAGCTAAAATTGCTCCTAACTGTATGACAATTTCAAACGTTTTTGCCCTTTCTCCTTCAAAACCTAATAAATGTCCGACTAATATAAGATGGCCAGTAGAAGAGATGGGTAAAAATTCAGCTAACCCTTCTACAATACCAAGTATGAAGGCAATGATAAGATCGCTCATAGTTTCACTCCTATAAATTAATGAATATCCACCCTTTTAAAATAGAATAGTGTTGTAATAAATCCGAAAATCGCTGTTACTGCAATGATGATATAAGAATACTCTGATGGATAAGTCGGTTGTAATTCGTTATTTGCTATATCTAGAGTAGCGGTCCATGGGAATAGGTCTTTATGTTTTGAATTTACGATCATAAGGTTAGTCATTGTAATAATGATTGTTAATATAATAGGCGGTACATAGGTCTTCATTACAAGAGTTAGTAGTACAATAGGTGAAGACAAAAGAAAGAGAAGTCCACCACATATTAAAAATTTTATGAGAGAGCCTAAAAGTAAGGTGATACTAAACCCAGGGAAGCTACCTATTAGCCCTAATAATAAAGTTAGCGTCCAAGCAACTAAAGTTAGCATCATGATCCAAAGGAATAGAAGGATAAACTTACTTATAATAAAGCTAATACGTGATACTGGGATAGTTAGCAAATTTTTTAATGTATCTTCCGTGTATTCACGGGTAAATAGATAAGCGATCACAACTCCATATAAGGGGAATCCTATAATTAAAGTAGTGTATAGGTTAACTTCAGTGAACAGTTGACCAAATAAAATAGTTGGAGTAGGTTGCTTTGTCTTCATGTGTATATAAGAAGCTACAACCACTAAAAATGGCGCGACACCTGCTCCGATAATACTAATCAAAAACATATTGGATCGTTTCAATTTTAATAGTTCTGTATAAAGAAGATTAACCAATTGCGCCACCCCCAACTAGTTTGGTGAAATAATCTTCTAGTCTATCTTCGCTCATCACAATTTTTAATACTTCAACATCATTACGAACTAACGTTCTATTAATGTGTCCTTGCTGTCCAAAGTGAGAATAAACGCGAATATTTCCTTCATCATGTACCTCATAATCAAAAATTTGAAAATGCTTTTCTAATAGCATCGCAGCTTTATTATCATTATTTACCTGGAATTCTATGTACTTACGATTGGCTTTACGCAGTGTATCAAGAGAAACTTCTTCTAATAACCTTCCTTCATGAATAATTCCCATACGATCGACTAGTTGTTCCACCTCAGCTAATATATGACTAGAAATGAGTATCGTTATATTTCTGTCTTGAGCTAAAGATTTAATGAGTTTTCGCATTTCTTTAATACCGATTGGATCTAGTCCGTTAGTTGGTTCATCTAGTATGAGTAGTTCAGGATAATGGAGAAGAGCACGTGCAATTCCTAAGCGTTGCTTCATTCCTAAAGAGTATTTTCCTACTAATTTTTTTGTTTCGTGCTGCAAGCCTACAATTTCTAATGCTTCTTCAATTGCATTCCTTTTGTGAACTCCAATTATCTTTGCATTAATTAATAAGTTCTCTCTTGCAGTTAAGTTTTCATAAAATCCTGGGACTTCAACGATAGAACCAATTCTTCTTAAAATTTCTTTTGGATTCCGAAGTAAATCCTCACCGAATATTTCTATATTTCCACTTGTAGGTTTTATAAGACTAAGCAGCATACGGATTGTAGTTGTTTTACCAGCACCGTTACGCCCTATGAATCCATAAATCTCTCCTTGCTGTACATTTATATTTAGATTATCTACTGACTTTTGGTTCCCATAAACTTTAGTAAGGTTTGTCGTTTTTATAATTGTATTTATAGGGGGCACCTACTTTCTATAAGTTCTTAATTACATAATAAAAAGGAAGGTTTAACTGCATATTAATCATTTCTTAACTATTTCTTAAAAGTAGTGTGTTTTGGGACGGAAAAACCAAAAGTAGTTCGTTCCCAGGGAATACTGTCAACCCATATGCTCCCACCATTTTTTTCAACGAGGGCTTTAGAAATAGAAAGTCCGAGGCCACTACCACCGTAAGAAGGATTTCTTGATTGTTCGCTGCGGTACATCCGCTTAAATACGTTTTGTAAATCATGTTTTGGAATACCGGGTCCCTTGTCCCAAATAAGAAGCTCATATTCTGTATTGGTTTCTAGTAGTTCGACTCCTACTATTTTCCCAGCTTTTCCGTGATGGATAGCGTTTTTTATTAGATTACCTATAATTCGTATAAGGCTAAGGTGATCTGCAATAATAGGGGAAGTAGATTCTGGTATGAGAACTTGTAGTTCAATGTTATGTTTTGATAGCTCGGGTAAAAATTCGATTAATACTTCTCTAGTAACTTCAGAAAAATCGAGTTCTTCTTCTTTTAATGGAAATTCATCAGCATCTAGCTTGGCCATATTAAAGATTTCATCGACCAGATGTTTTAAGTCATTCGATTTCTTATAAAGTATTTCAAGATATTCTTGCTTTTCTACTTCAGAAGCAGCGACATCATCTTTTAAAGCATCAATATATCCAATAATAGAAGTAAGTGGTGTTCGGATATCATGTGAGATATTAGATAAAAGTTGTTTTCTAGCTTCTTGGGATTTCCTTGCTTCGATCTGACCCTTTTCTAATGCAGTTATTAAGTCGTTTATTGAAAACACGATACTATTTAGTGAACGGTCGTTATTTGTGAATAGCCTCGTTTGTAAATTCCCTTTAAGTGCACGGCTTAATTTAGTAACCATCGATTCGTTGCTTTGAATAAAGTGAACTCTTGAAAAGAAAAGATATATTGTGATTATGATAAGAGCAATAAATAAAGATATTTTTACATGGTATCCCATATCTATATTTAAAAGTCCGCAAATGATAAGTTGTAATGAAATAAGAATGAGGATCTTATCATTTTTCAACCTTTTCACCTACAAACTTATAACCGATTCCCCATACAGTCTGAATGAATTTTGGATTGGAAGAATCGATTTCTATTTTCTTTCTAAGCTTTCTAATATGCACCATAACTGTATTATCATCTTCTATATAATTATCGTCCCATACATTCCGAAAGAGTTGTGTTTTCGTAAATACTTGCTCTGGGTTTGAAGCGAAGAATTTTAATAGTTCAAGTTCTTTTCCAGTTAAGTTGATTTCTTTTCCGTTCGTATGGACTGTGTATTTTTTAAAATCGATAGTTAGTCCTTTAAATGTTAAAGCTGTTTTCTCTTGTACGTTAGTGTTACTTCCAAGAACTAAAAAACGTCGCATAAGAGCTTTTACTCTTGCAACCACTTCGTGAATACTGAAAGGTTTCGTAATATAATCATCAGCACCTATGCTTAAGCCCAAAATTTTATCAACTTCGTGATCTTTAGCAGTTAGCATTAATATAGGAATGTTGGTTGTATCTCTAAGTTTTCTACACACTTCGATACCATCTACTTTCGGCATCATAAGATCTAATATAACGAGGTTGTAGTTATTTTTGTTAAATAAGCACAACGCTTCTTCGCCATTAATTGCAGTATCTACCATATATAATTCTCGTTCTAAATATCTTTTTAATAAGTCTCGAATTTCTTTATCGTCATCTGCTATAAGAATACGTATATCTTTCATATCGTCACCTGTTTCTAATAGAATGTTATTGATATTACAACTTGATAAACAAAGGGGAATAGGGAGCGGTAATAAAAAATAAAGCAACTTTCTAATTATATACTATTAATTGTTAAAATAAGGTTGCTAGTTTAGCTGAAAAGAATCAATTGTATGAGTTCGGTAAGATGGGGGAAGCGAGTCCTTTGAAATAGAGAAGTGCCTAAATTGAATAGTATTTAGAAGAATAGATTGGTAAAGAAAAGTAGACGATGGTTTCTATTTTAATGAGATCTTTGTAGGGCCTTATCTAGAGTTAAAAGAGTGCAAAGGTACTAAATTAAATTTCTTTGTAAAAAGGTATTGACGATTAGTATATAGAGGTGTAGTATAGGACAAGTCGCCGATAGCAACAACGCAGAAAGCGACAAAAGAAATAAAAAAACTTGGTTGACATTGAAATATGAAAATGTTAACATAAGGGAGTCGCAAATGAGCGACAAACAAGTTCTTTGAAAACTGAACGAAACAAACAACGTGAACGTCAATTTTTATTTTTAGATGCTAGACAAACTAACTTTATTGGAGAGTTTGATCCTGGCTCAGGATGAACGCTGGCGGCGTGCCTAATACATGCAAGTCGAGCGAATGGATTAAGAGCTTGCTCTTATGAAGTTAGCGGCGGACGGGTGAGTAACACGTGGGTAACCTACCCATAAGACTGGGATAACTCCGGGAAACCGGGGCTAATACCGGATAATATTTTGAACTGCATAGTTCGAAATTGAAAGGCGGCTTCGGCTGTCACTTATGGATGGACCCGCGTCGCATTAGCTAGTTGGTGAGGTAACGGCTCACCAAGGCGACGATGCGTAGCCGACCTGAGAGGGTGATCGGCCACACTGGGACTGAGACACGGCCCAGACTCCTACGGGAGGCAGCAGTAGGGAATCTTCCGCAATGGACGAAAGTCTGACGGAGCAACGCCGCGTGAGTGATGAAGGCTTTCGGGTCGTAAAACTCTGTTGTTAGGGAAGAACAAGTGCTAGTTGAATAAGCTGGCACCTTGACGGTACCTAACCAGAAAGCCACGGCTAACTACGTGCCAGCAGCCGCGGTAATACGTAGGTGGCAAGCGTTATCCGGAATTATTGGGCGTAAAGCGCGCGCAGGTGGTTTCTTAAGTCTGATGTGAAAGCCCACGGCTCAACCGTGGAGGGTCATTGGAAACTGGGAGACTTGAGTGCAGAAGAGGAAAGTGGAATTCCATGTGTAGCGGTGAAATGCGTAGAGATATGGAGGAACACCAGTGGCGAAGGCGACTTTCTGGTCTGTAACTGACACTGAGGCGCGAAAGCGTGGGGAGCAAACAGGATTAGATACCCTGGTAGTCCACGCCGTAAACGATGAGTGCTAAGTGTTAGAGGGTTTCCGCCCTTTAGTGCTGAAGTTAACGCATTAAGCACTCCGCCTGGGGAGTACGGCCGCAAGGCTGAAACTCAAAGGAATTGACGGGGGCCCGCACAAGCGGTGGAGCATGTGGTTTAATTCGAAGCAACGCGAAGAACCTTACCAGGTCTTGACATCCTCTGAAAACTCTAGAGATAGAGCTTCTCCTTCGGGAGCAGAGTGACAGGTGGTGCATGGTTGTCGTCAGCTCGTGTCGTGAGATGTTGGGTTAAGTCCCGCAACGAGCGCAACCCTTGATCTTAGTTGCCATCATTAAGTTGGGCACTCTAAGGTGACTGCCGGTGACAAACCGGAGGAAGGTGGGGATGACGTCAAATCATCATGCCCCTTATGACCTGGGCTACACACGTGCTACAATGGACGGTACAAAGAGCTGCAAGACCGCGAGGTGGAGCTAATCTCATAAAACCGTTCTCAGTTCGGATTGTAGGCTGCAACTCGCCTACATGAAGCTGGAATCGCTAGTAATCGCGGATCAGCATGCCGCGGTGAATACGTTCCCGGGCCTTGTACACACCGCCCGTCACACCACGAGAGTTTGTAACACCCGAAGTCGGTGGGGTAACCTTTATGGAGCCAGCCGCCTAAGGTGGGACAGATGATTGGGGTGAAGTCGTAACAAGGTAGCCGTATCGGAAGGTGCGGCTGGATCACCTCCTTTCTATGGAGAATTGATGAACGCAGTTCATCAATAAACGTTGACTTGTTTTGTTTCGTTCAGTTTTGAGAGAACTATCTCTCAAGTTTAAATGTATGTTCTTTGAAAACTAGATAACAGTGTAGCTCATATTTTTTTAATTTTAGTTTGGTTAAGTTAGAAAGGGCGCACGGTGGATGCCTTGACACTAGGAGTCGATGAAGGACGGGACTAACGCCGATATGCTTCGGGGAGCTGTAAGTAAGCTTTGATCCGAAGATTTCCGAATGGGGAAACCCACTATACGTAATGGTATGGTATCCTTACCTGAATACATAGGGTATGGAAGACAGACCCAGGGAACTGAAACATCTAAGTACCTGGAGGAAGAGAAAGCAAATGCGATTTCCTGAGTAGCGGCGAGCGAAACGGAATCTAGCCCAAACCAAGAGGCTTGCCTCTTGGGGTTGTAGGACATTCTATACGGAGTTACAAAGGAACGAGGTAGACGAAGCGACCTGGAAAGGTCCGTCACAGAGGGTAACAACCCCGTAGTCGAAACTTCGTTCTCTCTTGAATGTATCCTGAGTACGGCGGAACACGTGAAATTCCGTCGGAATCTGGGAGGACCATCTCCCAAGGCTAAATACTCCCTAGTGATCGATAGTGAACCAGTACCGTGAGGGAAAGGTGAAAAGCACCCCGGAAGGGGAGTGAAAGAGATCCTGAAACCGTGTGCCTACAAATAGTCAGAGCCCGTTAATGGGTGATGGCGTGCCTTTTGTAGAATGAACCGGCGAGTTACGATCCCGTGCGAGGTTAAGCTGAAGAGGCGGAGCCGCAGCGAAAGCGAGTCTGAATAGGGCGTTTAGTACGTGGTCGTAGACCCGAAACCAGGTGATCTACCCATGTCCAGGGTGAAGTTCAGGTAACACTGAATGGAGGCCCGAACCCACGCACGTTGAAAAGTGCGGGGATGAGGTGTGGGTAGCGGAGAAATTCCAATCGAACCTGGAGATAGCTGGTTCTCCCCGAAATAGCTTTAGGGCTAGCCTTAAGTGTAAGAGTCTTGGAGGTAGAGCACTGATTGAACTAGGGGTCCTCATCGGATTACCGAATTCAGTCAAACTCCGAATGCCAATGACTTATCCTTAGGAGTCAGACTGCGAGTGATAAGATCCGTAGTCAAGAGGGAAACAGCCCAGATCGCCAGCTAAGGTCCCAAAGTGTGTATTAAGTGGAAAAGGATGTGGAGTTGCTTAGACAACTAGGATGTTGGCTCAGAAGCAGCCACCATTTAAAGAGTGCGTAATAGCTCACTAGTCGAGTGACTCTGCGCCGAAAATGTACCGGGGCTAAATACACCACCGAAGCTGCGAATTGATACCAATGGTATCAGTGGTAGGGGAGCGTTCTAAGTGCAGTGAAGTCAGACCGGAAGGACTGGTGGAGCGCTTAGAAGTGAGAATGCCGGTATGAGTAGCGAAAGACGGGTGAGAATCCCGTCCACCGAATGCCTAAGGTTTCCTGAGGAAGGCTCGTCCGCTCAGGGTTAGTCAGGACCTAAGCCGAGGCCGACAGGCGTAGGCGATGGACAACAGGTTGATATTCCTGTACCACCTCTTTATCGTTTGAGCAATGGAGGGACGCAGAAGGATAGAAGAAGCGTGCGATTGGTTGTGCACGTCCAAGCAGTTAGGCTGATAAGTAGGCAAATCCGCTTATCGTGAAGGCTGAGCTGTGATGGGGAAGCTCCTTATGGAGCGAAGTCTTTGATTCCCCGCTGCCAAGAAAAGCTTCTAGCGAGATAAAAGGTGCCTGTACCGCAAACCGACACAGGTAGGCGAGGAGAGAATCCTAAGGTGTGCGAGAGAACTCTGGTTAAGGAACTCGGCAAAATGACCCCGTAACTTCGGGAGAAGGGGTGCTTTCTTAACGGAAAGCCGCAGTGAATACGGCCCAAGCGACTGTTTAGCAAAAACACAGGTCTCCGCGAAGCCGTAAGGCGAAGTATAGGGGCTGACACCTGCCCGGTGCTGGAAGGTTAAGGAGAGGGGTTAGCGTAAGCGAAGCTCTGAACTGAAGCCCCAGTAAACGGCGGCCGTAACTATAACGGTCCTAAGGTAGCGAAATTCCTTGTCGGGTAAGTTCCGACCCGCACGAAAGGTGTAACGATTTGGGCACTGTCTCAACCAGAGACTCGGTGAAATTATAGTACCTGTGAAGATGCAGGTTACCCGCGACAGGACGGAAAGACCCCGTGGAGCTTTACTGTAGCCTGATATTGAATTTTGGTACAGTTTGTACAGGATAGGCGGGAGCCATTGAAACCGGAGCGCTAGCTTCGGTGGAGGCGCTGGTGGGATACCGCCCTGACTGCATTGAAATTCTAACCTACGGGTCTTATCGACCCGGGAGACAGTGTCAGGTGGGCAGTTTGACTGGGGCGGTCGCCTCCTAAAGTGTAACGGAGGCGCCCAAAGGTTCCCTCAGAATGGTTGGAAATCATTCGTAGAGTGCAAAGGCATAAGGGAGCTTGACTGCGAGACCTACAAGTCGAGCAGGGACGAAAGTCGGGCTTAGTGATCCGGTGGTTCCGCATGGAAGGGCCATCGCTCAACGGATAAAAGCTACCCCGGGGATAACAGGCTTATCTCCCCCAAGAGTCCACATCGACGGGGAGGTTTGGCACCTCGATGTCGGCTCATCGCATCCTGGGGCTGTAGTCGGTCCCAAGGGTTGGGCTGTTCGCCCATTAAAGCGGTACGCGAGCTGGGTTCAGAACGTCGTGAGACAGTTCGGTCCCTATCCGTCGTGGGCGCAGGAAATTTGAGAGGAGCTGTCCTTAGTACGAGAGGACCGGGATGGACGCACCGCTGGTGTACCAGTTGTTCTGCCAAGGGCATAGCTGGGTAGCTATGTGCGGAAGGGATAAGTGCTGAAAGCATCTAAGCATGAAGCCCCCCTCAAGATGAGATTTCCCATAGCGTAAGCTAGTAAGATCCCTGAAAGATGATCAGGTTGATAGGTTCGAGGTGGAAGCATGGTGACATGTGGAGCTGACGAATACTAATAGATCGAGGACTTAACCATATAATATGAAGCGATGTTATCTAGTTTTGAAGGAATATACCTTCATCAGTTTGGTGATGATGGCAGAGAGGTCACACCCGTTCCCATACCGAACACGGAAGTTAAGCTCTCTAGCGCCGATGGTAGTTGGGACCTTGTCCCTGTGAGAGTAGGACGTCGCCAAGCAAAAACCTAAGTCGTTTCGACTTAGGTTTTTTTGTGTTTATTTTTATTTACCGAAGGTTAAAATCCATAAATTTAATAACCCTGAAGATGAAAAAAAGAATGAAATAGAAACGGTATAAAATAAAATTCGGATGATAAAGTAATACGTTTAAATATAAATTGAAGGTAAGGATTTCCTTTTTATGTTAATTTAGTTGTCGAATGAACAATAATGTTTTGATTTAATATGAAAAGGTTATGTAAAAAAGAGCTGGATGGCTATTTTTCGCATAACCTTTTTGTGGTTTTAAAGGATTTTACCTAAGAAAAAATCTATAATTAAGGTAGTTAACATATATTTTTTGATGGGTGTGGGGGATTATGAAAGAAATATGCATGTTATTAGTGGCTGTTATATTATGGGGAACAGCCATTGCACCAACGAAATGGGCATTAGAATCCATTCAACCGTTTACTTTGTTATTTATTCGTCTTTTCTTTGCGGGTGGGATTTGTATGCTTTTCTCATTTAACGAACTACAAAAAGTAGTTATACATAAACATATTCCATGGAAAAGAATGAGTTTACTGTCTTTTACTGGTGTAGCTGGGTACTTTATGTTCACATCCTATGGTATTTCTTTAACAAGTGGATTACATGTTAGTATTATTGATGCTGCATTGCCATTAGTTACAATTCTTTTTTCAGCGTTCTTTCTGAAAGAGAAAATTCAGATGGATTATTGGATCGGAATTATGTTGGGCGCTATAGGAGTGCTCTTTATTACAATTCCATCTAGCGATACTAATCAAGAGGTGTCTTTAATAGGAGATATACTTATTTTATTAAGTACCTTTTTATTTGCGTTCTACACAGTTTTGTTAAAACGGCCAAAACAAGAACGACGTTTATCTAATAAAGTTTTCACTACAGTAACACTAATGATAGGTGCAGCTATTGTGTTGCCATTTGCAATGATAGAAATTTTTTACTACGGTTTCCCAAAAATCGAAACAGGGAAGATTGGATTTAGTGTAGTATACCTTGTTATTGGGGCAACAATTTTAGCATATTGGTTCTGGAATAAAGCGCTAGAGACGGTCTCAGCATCAATAAGTGGACTGTACTTAAATGGATTGCCGTTAATAAGTATCATTACTTCAATTATCCTATTAAATGAATCTCTGACATGGAAGATAATAATGGGAGGGAGTCTAGTTTTAATTGGAGTAGGATGGGCGGATAAGCAAAAGTTACGTAATCTATTAAAGGGTAATAAAATGGATAGTAGGGACTGTTAAATTGTATGTTTTATATAGTTTAAATGTTAAAAAGATACCTCATATATATGTATAAGGTATCTTTTTATATTTAGCGAAGATAATGGACTTAAATTAGTAGGGATATTCTTTGTTATATCTATATGTATCGAAATCTTTTTGAAATATTGTTTTGACGAGCTGTATACATTCATCATCATAAAAGCTTTCAAAAGTCGGGTGACGAGGGAATAAAGGATCAGTAATATCGGCATCGCTGAAATTCCCTTTATAAATCATGGCAGGGGTTTGATGATGCCATGATGTTGAAAACTCATTTATCGGTGCAGGTTTTAATTCGAAACGTTTTTCTAATTCTTTCATTTCCTGATCGAAATTTTCTAAGTATATATAATTGGTTACATACTCTTCTTCACCTGCTATATATTGTTGTGTAAAGTGAGCGTTAATATCATTTGCATGAGCACCTTTAGTAAATAGGTAGTATAAAAATTGTTTGAATGAGATTCCTTTAGGAGAATTTTCATTTTGATATAAAAACTTTCGAATGGGTTTCCATTCTTCATTTTCTACATAAGGAGGTGCAATTAAGGACACGAAAGAACTGACTGCTCTTCTAAACGGATTGCGAACCAGTTTGAAAGTTTCCTTTTGTTTATCTCGTAGTGCTACACTCAGCCGTATATTATAGGCCGGTGTACTTTTGTATATTTCATATTCGAAATTATGGATGAAGGGGTGATAGTTTAAAGCTGTTTGTAATAAATCAATCTGGTAAAAAAACCACTTAGCAAGGGAAGTACAACCACTTTTTTGACTCCAAAATAGAATGAGAGGAAAGTTTCTATGATAGTGTGGGCTTCTTGCATTAGTACTAATGATGTGTAATAAGGAAGGATCCAACAATTGATGCACTCCTTTCATGTATCTTGATTATATATACATATGTAAAATAAAGATGAGGTATGAGTGTGTGGAATTTTTTTGTAGAAAATGAAAAAGAAATGTTGACTATTATTATATAGGGGTGTAATATAGAACAAGTCGCCGATAGCAACAACGCAGAAAGCGACAAAAGAAATAAAAAAACTTGGTTGACATTGAAATATGAAAATGTTAACATAAGGGAGTCGCAAATGAGCGGCAAACAAGTTCTTTGAAAACTGAACGAAACAAACAACGTGAACGTCAATTTTTATTTTTAGATGCTAGACAAACTAACTTTATTGGAGAGTTTGATCCTGGCTCAGGATGAACGCTGGCGGCGTGCCTAATACATGCAAGTCGAGCGAATGGATTAAGAGCTTGCTCTTATGAAGTTAGCGGCGGACGGGTGAGTAACACGTGGGTAACCTACCCATAAGACTGGGATAACTCCGGGAAACCGGGGCTAATACCGGATAATATTTTGAACTGCATAGTTCGAAATTGAAAGGCGGCTTCGGCTGTCACTTATGGATGGACCCGCGTCGCATTAGCTAGTTGGTGAGGTAACGGCTCACCAAGGCGACGATGCGTAGCCGACCTGAGAGGGTGATCGGCCACACTGGGACTGAGACACGGCCCAGACTCCTACGGGAGGCAGCAGTAGGGAATCTTCCGCAATGGACGAAAGTCTGACGGAGCAACGCCGCGTGAGTGATGAAGGCTTTCGGGTCGTAAAACTCTGTTGTTAGGGAAGAACAAGTGCTAGTTGAATAAGCTGGCACCTTGACGGTACCTAACCAGAAAGCCACGGCTAACTACGTGCCAGCAGCCGCGGTAATACGTAGGTGGCAAGCGTTATCCGGAATTATTGGGCGTAAAGCGCGCGCAGGTGGTTTCTTAAGTCTGATGTGAAAGCCCACGGCTCAACCGTGGAGGGTCATTGGAAACTGGGAGACTTGAGTGCAGAAGAGGAAAGTGGAATTCCATGTGTAGCGGTGAAATGCGTAGAGATATGGAGGAACACCAGTGGCGAAGGCGACTTTCTGGTCTGTAACTGACACTGAGGCGCGAAAGCGTGGGGAGCAAACAGGATTAGATACCCTGGTAGTCCACGCCGTAAACGATGAGTGCTAAGTGTTAGAGGGTTTCCGCCCTTTAGTGCTGAAGTTAACGCATTAAGCACTCCGCCTGGGGAGTACGGCCGCAAGGCTGAAACTCAAAGGAATTGACGGGGGCCCGCACAAGCGGTGGAGCATGTGGTTTAATTCGAAGCAACGCGAAGAACCTTACCAGGTCTTGACATCCTCTGAAAACTCTAGAGATAGAGCTTCTCCTTCGGGAGCAGAGTGACAGGTGGCGCATGGTTGTCGTCAGCTCGTGTCGTGAGATGTTGGGTTAAGTCCCGCAACGAGCGCAACCCTTGATCTTAGTTGCCATCATTAAGTTGGGCACTCTAAGGTGACTGCCGGTGACAAACCGGAGGAAGGTGGGGATGACGTCAAATCATCATGCCCCTTATGACCTGGGCTACACACGTGCTACAATGGACGGTACAAAGAGCTGCAAGACCGCGAGGTGGAGCTAATCTCATAAAACCGTTCTCAGTTCGGATTGTAGGCTGCAACTCGCCTACATGAAGCTGGAATCGCTAGTAATCGCGGATCAGCATGCCGCGGTGAATACGTTCCCGGGCCTTGTACACACCGCCCGTCACACCACGAGAGTTTGTAACACCCGAAGTCGGTGGGGTAACCTTTATGGAGCCAGCCGCCTAAGGTGGGACAGATGATTGGGGTGAAGTCGTAACAAGGTAGCCGTATCGGAAGGTGCGGCTGGATCACCTCCTTTCTATGGAGAATTGATGAACGCAGTTCATCAATAAACGTTGACTTGTTTTGTTTCGTTCAGTTTTGAGAGAACTATCTCTCAAGTTTAAATGTATGTTCTTTGAAAACTAGATAACAGTGTAGCTCATATTTTTTTAATTTTAGTTTGGTTAAGTTAGAAAGGGCGCACGGTGGATGCCTTGACACTAGGAGTCGATGAAGGACGGGACTAACGCCGATATGCTTCGGGGAGCTGTAAGTAAGCTTTGATCCGAAGATTTCCGAATGGGGAAACCCACTATACGTAATGGTATGGTATCCTTACCTGAATACATAGGGTATGGAAGACAGACCCAGGGAACTGAAACATCTAAGTACCTGGAGGAAGAGAAAGCAAATGCGATTTCCTGAGTAGCGGCGAGCGAAACGGAATCTAGCCCAAACCAAGAGGCTTGCCTCTTGGGGTTGTAGGACATTCTATACGGAGTTACAAAGGAACGAGGTAGACGAAGCGACCTGGAAAGGTCCGTCACAGAGGGTAATAACCCCGTAGTCGAAACTTCGTTCTCTCTTGAATGTATCCTGAGTACGGCGGAACACGTGAAATTCCGTCGGAATCTGGGAGGACCATCTCCCAAGGCTAAATACTCCCTAGTGATCGATAGTGAACCAGTACCGTGAGGGAAAGGTGAAAAGCACCCCGGAAGGGGAGTGAAAGAGATCCTGAAACCGTGTGCCTACAAATAGTCAGAGCCCGTTAATGGGTGATGGCGTGCCTTTTGTAGAATGAACCGGCGAGTTACGATCCCGTGCGAGGTTAAGCTGAAGAGGCGGAGCCGCAGCGAAAGCGAGTCTGAATAGGGCGTTTAGTACGTGGTCGTAGACCCGAAACCAGGTGATCTACCCATGTCCAGGGTGAAGTTCAGGTAACACTGAGTGGAGGCCCGAACCCACGCACGTTGAAAAGTGCGGGGATGAGGTGTGGGTAGCGGAGAAATTCCAATCGAACCTGGAGATAGCTGGTTCTCCCCGAAATAGCTTTAGGGCTAGCCTTAAGTGTAAGAGTCTTGGAGGTAGAGCACTGATTGAACTAGGGGTCCTCATCGGATTACCGAATTCAGTCAAACTCCGAATGCCAATGACTTATCCTTAGGAGTCAGACTGCGAGTGATAAGATCCGTAGTCAAGAGGGAAACAGCCCAGATCGCCAGCTAAGGTCCCAAAGTGTGTATTAAGTGGAAAAGGATGTGGAGTTGCTTAGACAACTAGGATGTTGGCTCAGAAGCAGCCACCATTTAAAGAGTGCGTAATAGCTCACTAGTCGAGTGACTCTGCGCCGAAAATGTACCGGGGCTAAATACACCACCGAAGCTGCGAATTGATACCAATGGTATCAGTGGTAGGGGAGCGTTCTAAGTGCAGTGAAGTCAGACCGGAAGGACTGGTGGAGCGCTTAGAAGTGAGAATGCCGGTATGAGTAGCGAAAGACGGGTGAGAATCCCGTCCACCGAATGCCTAAGGTTTCCTGAGGAAGGCTCGTCCGCTCAGGGTTAGTCAGGACCTAAGCCGAGGCCGACAGGCGTAGGCGATGGACAACAGGTTGATATTCCTGTACCACCTCTTTATCGTTTGAGCAATGGAGGGACGCAGAAGGATAGAAGAAGCGTGCGATTGGTTGTGCACGTCCAAGCAGTTAGGCTGATAAGTAGGCAAATCCGCTTATCGTGAAGGCTGAGCTGTGATGGGGAAGCTCCTTATGGAGCGAAGTCTTTGATTCCCCGCTGCCAAGAAAAGCTTCTAGCGAGATAAAAGGTGCCTGTACCGCAAACCGACACAGGTAGGCGAGGAGAGAATCCTAAGGTGTGCGAGAGAACTCTGGTTAAGGAACTCGGCAAAATGACCCCGTAACTTCGGGAGAAGGGGTGCTTTCTTAACGGAAAGCCGCAGTGAATAGGCCCAAGCGACTGTTTAGCAAAAACACAGGTCTCTGCGAAGCCGTAAGGCGAAGTATAGGGGCTGACACCTGCCCGGTGCTGGAAGGTTAAGGAGAGGGGTTAGCGTAAGCGAAGCTCTGAACTGAAGCCCCAGTAAACGGCGGCCGTAACTATAACGGTCCTAAGGTAGCGAAATTCCTTGTCGGGTAAGTTCCGACCCGCACGAAAGGTGTAACGATTTGGGCACTGTCTCAACCAGAGACTCGGTGAAATTATAGTACCTGTGAAGATGCAGGTTACCCGCGACAGGACGGAAAGACCCCGTGGAGCTTTACTGTAGCCTGATATTGAATTTTGGTACAGTTTGTACAGGATAGGCGGGAGCCATTGAAACCGGAGCGCTAGCTTCGGTGGAGGCGCTGGTGGGATACCGCCCTGACTGTATTGAAATTCTAACCTACGGGTCTTATCGACCCGGGAGACAGTGTCAGGTGGGCAGTTTGACTGGGGCGGTCGCCTCCTAAAGTGTAACGGAGGCGCCCAAAGGTTCCCTCAGAATGGTTGGAAATCATTCGTAGAGTGCAAAGGCATAAGGGAGCTTGACTGCGAGACCTACAAGTCGAGCAGGGACGAAAGTCGGGCTTAGTGATCCGGTGGTTCCGCATGGAAGGGCCATCGCTCAACGGATAAAAGCTACCCCGGGGATAACAGGCTTATCTCCCCCAAGAGTCCACATCGACGGGGAGGTTTGGCACCTCGATGTCGGCTCATCGCATCCTGGGGCTGTAGTCGGTCCCAAGGGTTGGGCTGTTCGCCCATTAAAGCGGTACGCGAGCTGGGTTCAGAACGTCGTGAGACAGTTCGGTCCCTATCCGTCGTGGGCGCAGGAAATTTGAGAGGAGCTGTCCTTAGTACGAGAGGACCGGGATGGACGCACCGCTGGTGTACCAGTTGTTCTGCCAAGGGCATAGCTGGGTAGCTATGTGCGGAAGGGATAAGTGCTGAAAGCATCTAAGCATGAAGCCCCCCTCAAGATGAGATTTCCCATAGCGTAAGCTAGTAAGATCCCTGAAAGATGATCAGGCTGATAGGTTCGAGGTGGAAGCATGGTGACATGTGGAGCTGACGAATACTAATAGATCGAGGACTTAACCATATAATATGAAGCGATGTTATCTAGTTTTGAAGGAATATACCTTCATCAGTTTGGTGATGATGGCAGAGAGGTCACACCCGTTCCCATACCGAACACGGAAGTTAAGCTCTCTAGCGCCGATGGTAGTTGGGACCTTGTCCCTGTGAGAGTAGGACGTCGCCAAGCAAAAACCTAAGTCGTTTCGACTTAGGTTTTTTTGTGTTTATTTTTATTTACCGAAGGTTAAAATCCATAAATTTAATAACCCTAAAGACGAAAAAAGAATGAAATAGAGGCAGTTTAAAATAATGGTAATGATTTTTTGTGCTCCGGATTTTTCGAATGCTCCTAAAATAATCCCTAAGAATAGGAAAGATTATTTCTATCATAATAATGAGAGTAGAAAAAATGGGATGATATAAATAAGCATTCAATAATTACAGCAATTACTGCGATAGAGAAAAATAAATAGGATAATAGCACAGTTATTTTTTTCACGGTTATTCCTCCTTTGAAATTAAATCGTTATAATATAGGTTCTATCGATGTATAGAACACAAGAGAGTATATATATTGATTAAAACATACTGAAGTATTATATAAATAGTTATACATAAAATAGATCTCTAGAAATATATATTCTAATTCCCTTTCCTTCTTGCATATAGTTGCAATTCTTCTTTTGAATATAACTAAAACACGAACGTTATCGATGACTAATAAAAAAACATTCGATTATTTATTGACATTGTTTATGAAATATTGTTAATATAGCCATAGAAACAATAATATATAAGACCTCATATAATCGCGGGGATATGGCCTGCAAGTCTCTACCTAACGACCGTTATTCGTTAGACTATGAGGGAAAGTCACTCGGTATTTTTCTATTCACAAGGGATACGTATGCCTGAGTAGAGCACTTTCTCTCATAGTAAAAGAGAAACTGTTCTATTTCAGGCTTTTTTTATTTGAATCGGGGGGATTCTAATATGAAATCACTAGTTGGAGTCATAATGGGAAGCACGTCAGACTGGGAAACAATGAAATATGCTTGTGACATTTTAGATGAATTAAATATACCGTATGAGAAAAAAGTTGTATCCGCTCATCGGACTCCGGATTATATGTTTGAATATGCAGAAACAGCTCGTGAACGTGGATTAAAAGTTATTATTGCTGGAGCCGGTGGAGCAGCGCATTTACCAGGAATGGTTGCAGCGAAGACAAATCTTCCTGTAATTGGTGTTCCAGTTCAATCAAAGGCGTTAAACGGCCTAGATTCGTTATTATCCATTGTCCAAATGCCAGGAGGGGTTCCAGTTGCAACTGTTGCAATTGGTAAGGCTGGTTCAACGAATGCTGGATTACTTGCTGCACAAATACTTGGATCATTTCATGATGATATACATGATGCATTAGAGTTAAGACGAGAAGCTATTGAGAAAACTGTGCGTGAAGGTAGTGAGCTAGTATGACGAGAATCATTTTACCTGGAAAAACAATCGGCATTATTGGAGGCGGCCAGCTTGGAAGAATGATGGCGTTGGCAGCTAAGGAAATGGGTTATAAAATTGCTGTTTTAGATCCTAAAAAGCATTCACCATGTGCACAAGTTGCTGATGTTGAAGTCGTTGCACCATATGACGATTTAAAAGCAATTCAGCATTTAGCAGAGATAAGCGACGTTGTCACATATGAATTTGAGAATATTGATTATAGATGTTTACAATGGCTTGAAAAACATGCTTACTTACCACAAGGTAGTCAGTTGTTAAATAAAACGCAAAATCGTTTTACAGAAAAGAATGCAATTGAAAAAGCTGGGTTACCAGTAGCATCGTATAGATTGGTTCAAAATCAAGATCAACTTACAGAAGCAATTAAAGAGTTATCTTTCCCTTCTGTCTTAAAAACAACGACAGGTGGATACGATGGTAAAGGGCAAGTGGTTTTAAAGAGTGAAGCTGATGTTGTGAGAGCAAAAGAACTTACTAATAAAGCAGAGTGCATTCTAGAAAAATGGGTGCCTTTTGAAAAAGAAGTATCAGTTATTGTAATTCGTAGTGTAAGTGGTGAAACTAAAGTATTTCCGGTAGCGGAAAATATTCATGTAAATAATATTTTGCATGAATCTATCGTTCCAGCCCGCATTACAGAAGAACTTTCTCAAAAAGCAATTGCTTACGCAAAGGTACTTGCGGATGAACTAGAACTTGTGGGAACACTAGCGGTAGAGATGTTTGCTACAGCTGACGGTGAGATTTACATTAATGAATTAGCACCAAGACCTCACAATTCAGGACACTATACACAGGATGCATGTGAAACGAGTCAATTTGGTCAACATATTCGAGCAATCTGTAATTTACCTCTTGGAGAAACAAATTTGTTAAAACCAGTTGTCATGGTAAACATTTTAGGCGAACATATAGAAGGGGTCCTAGGACAAGTGAATAGACTAACCGGGTGCTATTTACACTTGTATGGAAAAGAAGAAGCAAAAGCGCAGCGAAAAATGGGGCATGTTAATATTTTAAATGATAATATTGAAGTCGCTCTAGAAAAAGCGAAGAGTTTGCATATTTGGGACCATCAAGAACAACTGTTGGAGGGAAAAAGATGATTAATCGTTATACACGCCCTGAAATGGGTGCGATTTGGACGGAAGAGAACAAATTTAAAGCGTGGTTAGAAGTTGAGATTTTAGCGTGTGAAGCATGGGCTGAGCTTGGCGATATTCCAAAAGAAGATGTGAAAAAAATTCGTGAACATGCAACATTTGATATTGATCGTATTTATGAAATTGAAAAAGAAACACGTCATGACGTAGTTGCTTTCACTCGTGCTGTATCAGAAACACCAACATTAGGCGAGGAACGTAAATGGGTTCATTACGGTTTAACATCTACAGACGTAGTAGATACAGCGTTATCTTATATCTTAAAACAAGCAAATGAAATCTTGTTAAAAGACTTAGAAAACTTTGTTAGCATTTTAGCTAATAAAGCGAAAGAGCATAAATACACGATTATGATGGGAAGAACACACGGTGTACATGCAGAGCCAACAACATTTGGTTTAAAACTTGGTCTTTGGTATGAAGAAATGAAACGTAACGTAGAGCGTTTCAAACAAGCTGCTGATACAGTTCGCGTTGGTAAGTTATCTGGTGCGGTTGGTACATATGCAAATATTGATCCATTCGTAGAAAAGTATGTTTGTGAAAACTTAGGATTAGAAGCAGCACCAATTTCAACACAAACATTGCAACGTGATCGTCATGCACATTACATGTCAACACTTGCACTAATCGCAACATCTGTTGAAAAGATGGCAGTTGAGATTCGTGGTTTACAAAAGAGTGAAACACGTGAAGTTGAAGAGGCTTTCGCAAAAGGTCAAAAAGGTTCTTCTGCAATGCCGCATAAACGTAATCCAATTGGATCTGAAAATATGACTGGTTTAGCTCGTGTTATCCGCGGTTATATGATGACAGCTTACGAGAATGTTCCGTTATGGCATGAGCGTGATATCTCTCACTCTTCTGCAGAACGCGTAATTTTACCAGATGCTACAATCGCGTTAAATTACATGTTAAATCGCTTTGGTAATATCGTTAAAAACTTAACTGTATTCCCAGAGAATATGAAACGCAATATGACAAGAACATACGGCTTAATTTACTCTCAACGCGTAATGCTTACACTAATTGACAAAGGTCTGGTACGTGAAGAAGCTTATGATATCGTACAGCCTAAAGCAATGGAAGCTTGGGAAACACAAGTACAATTTAAAGAGCTTGTAGAATCTGACGAGCGTATTACAAGTAAGTTAACGCAAGAAGAAATTAACGAATGTTTCAATTATGAACATCATATGCAACACGTTGATACAATCTTTGAACGCCTTGGATTAAACGAAGCGTAAAATTTCATATGGCACAGAATAGAGTCATTCTGTGCCATTCTTTATAAAAATATTATTCACATTTTTCAAACTACAGGGGGCTTGCGAAATGCAAAAGCTAGAATTGCTGTATGAAGGTAAGGCAAAAAGAATTTATCGTACAGAAGCAGCAGATATGGTTTGGGTAGAGTACAAAGATAGTGCGACTGCTTTCAATGGGGAGAAAAAAGCGACAATTACAGGAAAAGGTCGTTTGAACAATGAGATTACAACTTTATTGTTCAGAAAGTTACAAGAAGTTGGAATTAAAACACACTTTGTGGAGAAGTTATCTGATACAGAACAACTTGTCAAAAAGGTGAGTATTATTCCATTAGAAGTTGTCACAAGAAACGTAATTGCAGGCAGTCTTTCAAAAAGACTAGGAATGGAAGAAGGAACTGCTCTTACAACACCAATCGTAGAATTTTACTACAAAGATGATGATTTAGGAGATCCACTTGTAACGGAAGATCATATTCGTTTGTTAAATGTTGCAACACCAGAGCAAGTAAGCGTATTACGAGATGCAGCTCTACAAATCAATCAAGTGTTGATTGAGCATTTCGCAAGCTGTCGTGTAAGATTAGTAGATTTTAAATTAGAGTTTGGCGTAACAGAAGAAGGGGAAATCATATTAGCAGATGAAATTTCACCAGATACTTGCCGTTTATGGGATGAAACGAGCAATGAAAAATTTGATAAAGATGTATTCCGTCGTGATCTTGGGAATTTAACAGAAGCATATGAAGAAATTTTAAAACGTTTAGGGGGAGCTTCACATGTATAAAGTTAAGGTATATGTAACGTTAAGAGAAAGTGTATTAGATCCACAAGGAACTGCGGTAAAGGGAGCACTTCATAGTCTTTCATTTACAGAAGTACAAGACGTTCGAATCGGAAAATATATGGAATTAACAATTGATAAATCAGTATCTGATCTGGATAGCAAGGTAAAAGAAATGTGTGAAAAATTATTAGCAAACGTTGTAATGGAAGACTTCCGTTATGAAGTTGAGGAGGTTGTCGCACAGTGAAATTTGCAGTCATAGTATTCCCAGGTTCGAACTGTGATGTCGATATGTTCCATGCAATTAAAGATGAGCTTGGTGAAGAAGTAGATTACGTTTGGCACGATAGAGAGAATTTAGATGAATATGATGCAATTTTACTACCAGGTGGATTCTCTTACGGTGACTATTTACGTTGTGGTGCTATTTCTCGCTTTGCTAACGCAATGAAAGCAGTGCAAAAAGCTGCTGAGCAAGGAAAGCCAATTTTAGGTGTATGTAATGGATTCCAGATTCTTGTTGAATCAGGATTACTACCAGGAGCATTAATGAGAAACGAAAACTTGAAATTTATGTGCCGTACGGTTCAGTTACGTGTTGAAAATAATGAAACGATGTTTACATCACAATATGAAAAAGATGAAGTAATTAATATTCCAATTGCACATGGCGAAGGAAATTACTATTGTGATGAAGCGACTCTTAAACAATTAGAAGAGAATAATCAAATCGCATTCCGTTACGTAGAAAATCCGAATGGAAGCGTTTCAGATATTGCGGGTATTGTAAATGAAAAAGGAAATGTTCTTGGTATGATGCCACACCCAGAGCGTGCTGTAGATGAATTACTTGGCGGTGCTGAAGGTTTAAAAGTCTTTCAATCTATCTTAAAACAGTGGAGGGAAACATATGTCGTTAATGCTTGAGCCAAATCCAACACAAATTAAAGAAGAGCGTATATATGCGGAAATGGGGCTAACAGACGAAGAGTTTGCCATGGTTGAAAAGATTTTAGGCCGTTTGCCGAATTATACAGAAACGGGACTATTCTCTGTTATGTGGTCTGAACATTGTAGTTATAAAAATTCAAAGCCAGTTCTTCGTAAGTTTCCAACGACAGGTGAGCGTGTCTTACAAGGACCTGGAGAAGGCGCTGGAATTGTAGATATCGGTGATAATCAAGCGGTGGTATTTAAAATGGAAAGTCATAACCATCCTTCTGCAATTGAGCCATATCAAGGGGCAGCAACAGGTGTCGGTGGTATTATTCGCGATGTATTCTCTATGGGCGCACGTCCGGTAGCTCTATTAAACTCACTTCGTTTCGGTGAATTACAATCACCACGTGTGAAATATTTATTCGAAGAAGTAGTAGCAGGAATCGCAGGATACGGTAACTGCATCGGTATTCCTACTGTTGGTGGAGAAGTACAGTTTGATCCATGTTATGAAGGAAATCCACTTGTAAATGCAATGTGTGTAGGCCTAATTAATCATGAAGATATAAAAAAAGGGCAAGCACATGGTGCTGGTAATACAGTAATGTACGTAGGAGCATCAACTGGTCGTGATGGTATTCACGGTGCAACATTCGCATCTGAAGAGTTATCTGAAAGCTCAGAAGCGAAGCGTCCGGCAGTTCAAGTAGGGGATCCATTTATGGAGAAACTTCTTATTGAAGCATGTTTAGAACTTATTCAGTCTGATGCACTTGTTGGAATTCAAGATATGGGAGCTGCTGGTTTAACATCATCTTCTGCAGAAATGGCAAGTAAAGCAGGTATGGGTATTGAAATGTACTTAGATGATGTACCGCAGCGTGAAACTGGAATGACTCCATATGAAATGATGTTATCTGAATCACAAGAGCGTATGTTAATCGTTGTGAAAAAAGGTAGAGAGCAAGAAATAGTAGATTTATTTGAAAAGTATGGTCTTGCAGCAGTTACGATGGGGAAAGTAACTGAAGATAAAATGCTTCGCCTATTCCATAAAGACGAAATGGTAGCTGAAGTACCGGCGGATGCTCTTGCAGAAGAAGCACCAATTTATCATAAACCGTCAAAAGAAGCAGCATACTTTGCTGAGTTCCAGCAGATGAAAATGGAAACACCAAAAGTAGAAGATTATAAAGAAACGTTATTATCTTTATTACAACAACCAACGATTGCAAGTAAAGAGTGGGTATATGATCAATATGATTATCAAGTGCGCACTAGCACAATCGTTACACCAGGTTCAGATGCAGCGGTTATACGCGTACGCGGCACAGAAAAAGGATTAGCAATGACGACAGATTGTAACTCTCGCTACATTTATTTAGATCCAGAAGTGGGCGGTAAAATTGCAGTAGCAGAGGCAGCACGTAATATCGTATGTTCTGGCGGGGAGCCACTTGCAATTACAGATTGCTTAAACTTCGGTAACCCAGAAAAACCAGAGATCTTCTGGCAAATTGAGAAATCAGTAGACGGTATGAGTGAAGCTTGCCGCAAGTTACAAACGCCAGTTATCGGCGGGAATGTATCAATGTATAACGAGCGTAGTGGTGAAGCTGTATATCCAACACCAACTGTTGGGATGGTTGGACTTGTACACGATTTAAAACACGTAACAACACAAGAATTTAAACAAGCTGGCGATTTAGTTTATGTAATTGGAGAGACGAAAGCTGAGTTTGGTGGAAGTGAATTACAGAAAATGATCTACGGAAAAATTTTCGGTCAATCACCAAGCATCGATCTAGATGTAGAATTAAAACGCCAAAAGCAAGTACTAGCAGCAATTCAAGCTGGCCTTGTTCAATCTGCACATGATGTTGCAGAAGGTGGTTTAGCAGTTGCAATTACTGAAAGTGCAATTGGTGCTAACGGTTTAGGTGCTACTGTGAAATTAGACGGAGAAGCAACAGCAGTATTATTTGCAGAATCACAATCGCGCTTCGTTATAACCGTAAAACGTGAAAATAAAGAAGCATTTGAGAAAGTGGTTGAAGCAATTCAAGTTGGAGAAGTGACAAATACAAATGAAGTAACAATTCATAATGAAGAAAATGAAGTATTACTTACAGCAAATGTAGATGAAATGAGAAAGGCTTGGAAAGGGGCAATCCCATGCTTGCTGAAATAAAGGGGTTAAATGAAGAATGTGGCGTTTTTGGAATTTGGGGGCATGAAAATGCAGCACAAGTTTCGTACTACGGATTGCACAGTTTGCAGCACCGTGGGCAAGAGGGCGCAGGCATTGTTGTAAATAATGGGGAAAAAATCATCGGTCACAAGGGGTTAGGTTTAATATCAGAAGTGTTTTCAAGAGGTGAGCTAGAGGGATTAAACGGGAAATCAGCAATTGGACACGTACGATATGCAACAGCTGGTGGAAGTGAAGTTGCTAACGTTCAACCATTATTATTCCGTTTTTCCGATCATAGCATGGCGTTAGCTCATAACGGAAATTTAATTAATGCAAAAATGCTTCGTCGTGAATTAGAGGCAGAGGGAAGTATTTTTCAAACAAGTTCAGATACAGAAGTACTTTTACACCTCATTAAGCGTAGTACAAAAGATTCTTTAATTGATAGTGTAAAAGAAGCTCTAAATAAAGTGAAAGGTGCGTTTGCATATCTTTTACTAACTGGAAATGAAATGATCGTTGCGCTAGATCCAAATGGATTCCGTCCTCTTTCAATTGGAAAGATGGGGGATGCTTACGTTGTAGCATCGGAAACATGTGCTTTCGATGTAGTTGGTGCAACATACATTCGTGATGTAGAACCTGGTGAATTGCTTATTATCAATGATGAAGGAATTCACGTAGATCGTTTTACAAATGAAGTAGACCATGCGATTTGCAGTATGGAATACATTTACTTTGCACGTCCAGATTCTAATATAGCTGGTATTAATGTTCATGCAGCACGTAAAAGCATGGGGAAACGTTTAGCGGCGGAAGCTCCTATTGAAGCTGATGTTGTTACTGGTGTACCAGACTCTAGTATTTCAGCAGCAATTGGTTATGCGGAGGCGACAGGAATTCCGTATGAGTTAGGGTTAATTAAAAATCGTTACGTTGGACGTACGTTTATTCAACCTTCTCAAGAACTGCGTGAGCAAGGGGTTAAGATGAAGCTTTCAGCAGTAAGAGGCGTAGTTGAAGGAAAACGAGTTGTTATGATTGACGATTCTATCGTAAGAGGAACGACAAGTAAACGAATTGTTCGTATGCTTCGCGAGGCTGGAGCGACAGAAGTCCATGTAAGAATTGCTTCACCACCTCTTAAGTATCCATGCTTCTATGGCATTGATATTCAAACGAGAAAAGAATTAATCGCAGCAAATAATTCAATAGAAGAAATCCGTCAAATCATCGGAGCAGATTCACTAACATTTTTAAGTGAAGATGGATTAGTAGATGCAATTGGACGCCCATATGAAGGAAAATACGGTGGTCTATGTATGGCTTACTTCAATGGAGACTATCCAACAGCTCTTTATGATTATGAGCAAGAGCTTTTAGAAAGTATGAAATAAGAAGAAAAAAGCTTCTACTTCTTTTGATGTAGAAGCTAGCTTCTTTCTTAAAACGGCCGCCCTGGATGGGGAGAAATTAAAAGACGAGGTGTAAAAAACGATGGCGAATGCATATAAGCAAGCAGGAGTAGATATTGAAGCTGGATATGAAGCGGTATCTCGCATGAAAAAACACGTACAAACAACTATGAGAAAAGAAGTGCTAGGCGGTTTAGGCGGTTTTGGAGGTATGTTTGATCTATCAAAATTTGCATTAGAAGAACCTGTATTAGTATCTGGAACAGATGGCGTGGGAACGAAATTGATGCTCGCTTTTATGGCAGATAAACATGACACAATTGGTATTGATGCAGTAGCAATGTGTGTAAATGATATTGTTGTCCAAGGAGCAGAGCCGCTTTTCTTCCTTGATTATATTGCTTGTGGTAAAGCTGAACCTAGTAAAATTGAAAACATCGTCAAAGGTATATCAGAGGGCTGTCGCCAAGCTGGTTGTGCATTAATTGGTGGAGAAACAGCTGAAATGCCAGGAATGTATTCTACGGAAGAATACGATTTAGCTGGTTTTACAGTTGGAATTGTTGATAAAAAGAAAATTGTAACAGGTGAAAAAATTGAAGCTGGTCACGTATTAATTGGCTTAGCATCTAGCGGTATTCATAGTAACGGTTATTCTTTAGTACGAAAAGTATTACTAGAAGATGGAGAACTATCTTTAGACCGTATTTACGGCCGCCTAGAACTACCTCTTGGTGAAGAATTATTAAAACCAACGAAAATTTATGTCAAACCTATTTTAGAACTATTGAAGAAACATGAAGTATACGGTATGGCGCATATTACAGGTGGCGGGTTCATTGAAAATATTCCACGTATGTTGCCAGAAGGAATCGGTGCGGAAATTGAATTAGGATCTTGGCAAGTTCAACCGATCTTCAGTTTACTTCAAGAAGTCGGAAAACTAGAAGAGAAAGAAATGTTCAATATTTTTAACATGGGTATTGGTATGGTAGTAGCAGTAAAGGAAGAAGAGGCAAAAGATATTGTTCGTCTTCTTGAGGAACAAGGCGAGAAAGCTCATATTATTGGACACACTGTACAAGGGTCTGGTGTTACCTTTATTGAGGGAACAGAAGTATGAGTAGATTAGCAGTTTTTGCTTCTGGGAGTGGCTCTAACTTTCAATCTCTCATTAATGCGGTAGAAGACAAAATATTGGATGCAGATATTAGTTTATTAGTATGTGATAAACCAGAGGCACGCGCTATTGGACGGGCACACTATCACCATATTCCGTGTTTTTCCTTTTCAGCGAAAGCATATGAGTCAAAAGAAGCATTTGAAAAAGAGATATTAAAAAAGCTAGAAGAGTATGAAATTGATTATGTTATTTTAGCTGGATATATGCGTTTAATTGGAACGACTTTACTAGAAGCGTACGGCGGGAAAATTATTAATATTCATCCATCACTACTACCGAGTTTTCCAGGGAAAGATGCTGTTGGTCAAGCGTTAGAAGCGGGTGTGAAAGTAACCGGAGTAACGATTCACTATGTAGATGCAGGTATGGATACAGGTCCAATTATTGCGCAAGAAGCAGTAGTTGTTTCTGAAGGGGATACGAGAGAAAGCTTACAAAAGAAAATTCAACAAGTTGAACATAAATTATACGTAAATACAGTGAATCAAATTGTTCAGTCTGTGAAAAAACCAACTGTTAACTAACATACAACCAGGGGTGAAGGATAAATGAAAAAGCGTGCATTAGTCAGTGTTTCAGATAAAACAGGAGTAGTAGAATTTGTTAAAGGTTTACTTGAACAAGGGATTGAAGTTATTTCAACAGGTGGTACGAAAAAATTATTAGAAGAAAACGGCTTGCAAGTAATTGGTATTTCTGAAGTAACTGGTTTCCCAGAAATTATGGATGGTCGTGTAAAAACATTACATCCAAATATTCATGGTGGTCTATTAGCAGTTCGTGATAATGAAATGCATGTAGCGCAAATGAATGAATTAGGTATTCAACCAATTGACTTTGTTGTTGTTAACTTATACCCATTTAAAGAAACAATCGCTAAGCCTGATGTAACATTTGCTGATGCAATTGAAAATATTGATATCGGTGGCCCAACAATGATTCGCTCTGCTGCGAAAAATCATAAATTTGTGTCGGTAATTGTAGATCCAGTAGATTATGATGTTGTATTAGCAGAACTGAAAGAGAACGGTGAAGTAACAGAGGAAACGAAACGTAAATTAGCAGCGAAAGTATTCCGTCATACAGCGGCATATGATGCATTAATTTCTAACTACTTAACAAAGCAAATGGGCGAAGAAAGCCCTGAAACAGTAACGGTGACATTTGAGAAAAAACAAGATTTACGCTATGGCGAAAATCCACATCAAAAAGCGACATTCTATAAAGCGCCATTCGCAGCAACGTCTTCTGTTGCATACGCAGAACAATTACATGGTAAAGAATTATCTTATAACAATATCAACGATGCGGATGCGGCACTTAGCATCGTGAAAGAATTTACAGAACCAGCAGTAGTAGCGGTAAAACATATGAATCCATGTGGTGTTGGAGTAGGAACTGATATTCACGAAGCATATACTCGTGCTTATGAAGCGGATCCAGTATCAATCTTCGGCGGTATTATTGCAGCAAATCGTGAAATTGATAAAGCTACAGCAGAAAAGTTACACGAAATTTTCTTAGAAATTGTTATCGCTCCTTCGTTCTCGCAGGAAGCTTTAGAAGTGTTGCAAAGTAAGAAGAACTTACGCTTACTAACTGTAAATATTGAAAAAGCGACAAGTGCAAGCAAAAAACTAACTTCTGTACAAGGTGGTCTTCTTATTCAAGAAGAAGATACGTTATCATTAGATGAGGACGCAATTTCAATTCCAACGAAACGTGAACCATCAGAGCAAGAATGGAAAGATTTAAAACTAGCTTGGAAAGTTGTAAAGCATGTGAAATCAAATGCAATTGTTTTAGCGAATGATAACATGACAGTTGGTGTAGGCGCGGGACAGATGAACCGTGTAGGTTCTGCAAAAATCGCAATTACACAAGCTGGCGAAAAAGCACAAGGTAGCGCACTTGCATCTGATGCTTTCTTCCCAATGCCAGATACAGTAGAAGAAGCAGCAAAAGCTGGAATTACAGCAATCATCCAACCAGGCGGATCGATTCGTGATGAAGATTCTATTAAAATGGCAGATGCGTATGGGATTACTATGGTGTTCACTGGCGTACGTCATTTCAAACACTAATAGAGGATGTTAAAAAAGTCCGGTCAAGATAACTGTCGCATGTCGTCGTTGCATAGCCAGTGCGGTACTCATGTAGGAAAGCTACACTCCGTGTCCTCCTGGCAAATGCGCCTCGATCTGCTCGGTTCTCTTGATCCTCCTTTTTAACTTTCTATTGATACGGTTGTTTAAAAAGTCCGGTCAAGATAACTGTCGCATGTCGTCGTTGCAATGCCAGTGCGGTACTCATGTAGGAAAGCTACACTCCGTGTCCTCCTGGCAAATGCGCCTCGACCTGCTCGGTTCTCTCGATCCTCCTTTTTAAACTTTTATTGATATGAAAACAAACTAGGAGCATAGCTTCTAGTTTGTACTTATTTAATTATTGGGGGATGAAATATGAATGTTTTAGTAATTGGCCGTGGTGGACGTGAGCATGCTTTAGCTTGGAAGTTTGCACAATCTGAAAAGGTAGAAAAAATATATGTAGCGCCAGGTAATGAAGGTATGCGAGACGTTGCAACACCAGTTGATATTGATGAGAATGATTTTGATGCATTAGTCTTATTCGCAAAAGAAAACAATGTAGGCTTAACTTTCGTTGGACCAGAAATTCCACTTATGAATGGAATCGTTGATCGCTTTAAGGAAGAGGGACTTCGTGTATTTGGACCTAATAAAGCGGCTGCTGTTATTGAAGGTAGTAAAGCTTTTACGAAAGAATTGATGAAAAAGTATGATATTCCAACTGCGGCATATGAAACTTTTACAGACTATGAAGAGGCAGTAAAGTACATTCAGAAAGTTGGTGCACCGATCGTAATTAAGGCAGATGGGTTAGCTGCTGGTAAAGGTGTAACGGTAGCAATGACGCTTGAAGAGGCATTACAAGCTGTGAAAGAAATGCTACAAGATGTGAAATTCGGCGCAGCAAGCAAGAAGGTCGTTATTGAAGAGTTTTTAGATGGACAAGAATTTTCATTAATGGCATTTGTAAATGGAACAACTGTGTATCCAATGGTAATTGCTCAAGATCATAAACGAGCTTTTGATGGTGATAAAGGTCCTAATACAGGCGGAATGGGTGCATATTCCCCAGTACCACAAATTCCGGAATCAGCGGTTCAAGAAGCGATTCAAACAGTATTACATCCAACTGCTAAAGCGATGATCCAAGAAAATCGTTCGTTTACAGGAATTTTATATGCGGGGCTTATTTTAACGAATGATGGTCCAAAGGTAATTGAGTTCAATGCACGCTTTGGCGATCCTGAAACGGAAGTTGTATTACCACGCTTAGAAAATGATTTAGTTGATGTATGTAACGCTGTATTAGATGAAAGTGAATTAACGTTACAATGGTCAAAGGAAGCAGTTATTGGTGTCGTACTTGCTTCGAAAGGATATCCAGAAGCATATAAAAAAGGTGAAATTATTAACGGATTAGATGCACTGCAAGATGTAATAGTTTTCCATGCGGGTACAGCGATGAAACATGGTGACTTTGTAACAAACGGTGGCCGTGTATTATTTGTTGCTTGTAAGGCGAATAGTTTACAAGAAGCGAAAGATAAGGTCTATAAAGAAATCGGTAAAATTGAGAGTGATGGTTTATTTTACCGAAGTGATATAGGATATCGTGCAATTGGGCATGAGATGACGAAAAGCTAATATATAAAAATCCCGCTGATTTCTCAGCGGGATTTTTATGCATCTTTATTTTTTTTTAATTTTCCTTTTTGCTTTGCCATTTCTCGAAGTAAATACTCGATGTGTGCATTGACGCTACGAAACTCATCATTCGCCCATTTTTCGATGACTGCGTGTAATTCAGGATCAATACGTAATGGAAAGCTTTTCTTTTTGGCCATAATCACTTACAACCTTTAGTATAGGCTTCCTGTATTAATAACTGGTTGCGCACCTTTATCTGAAACGATGGCAACTAATAAATTGTTCACCATATTTGCTTTACGCTCGTCATCGAGTTCCAGTACGCCTTCTTCATCTAACATATGGATTGAATCTTTCGCCATCTTCACAGCACCTTCAACAATCTCTTTTCTAGCAGCTAATACTGCTTTTGCTTGTTGACGTTGGAGCATTGCATGGGCAATTTCTGTTGCGTAAGCTAAATGCGTTAAACGAGTTTCTAATACTTCTACGCCAGCGATTTCAAGGCGTGCTTCTAACTCACGCTTTAATTCTTCAGAGATTTCTTCAGTATTTCCTCGTAACGTGATACAAGTTTCATCTTGGAAATTATCATAAGGATATTTTGTAGCAACGTGGCGGATTGCTGTTTCGCTTTGAATTTCTACGAATCGATCGTAATGCTCAACACCAAACATTGCTTTTGCGGAATCAACAACTTTATATACGATAACGGCTGCAATTTCAATTGGATTGCCCTCAACATCGTTTACTTTTAATTTCTTACTGTTAAAGTTTTCAACACGTAAAGATACAGTTTGACGAAACGCGAATGGAATTGTTAAAAATAAACCATTTTGACGAATTGTTCCTAAATAACTACCGAAGAACGTAATAACTTTCGCTTGATTCGGTTGAACGATACCGATACCTGTAGCTAAAACAGATGCTAATATGAGAGCTAAAATAGCTATTACAAACATTTCTTGTACAAGGCAAAATACACCGATAGCGGCTAAAACTAAAATTCCAATAACGCCGAGAAATCCATTAACATAAAATACTTGTTTTTCTTTCATATGATCGCCTCCTTGATATAAAAATGATATCACTTTTATATCATTACATGCAAGAGGGTTACACCTAATTTTCTGAATTTTATTGTTTGATATCTTTTATGTACGTTTTAAGGGTGAAAACAAGAATGTACGTTCTGTTTCGTGGTAAAATAAAGAAGACTTAGCTGCCCACTGCAGCAGCTAAGTCCCTTTGAGAGCATCTTGCATCATGACAAATGATTCAAAGCGGTTTTGCCAGGATTAATTCTTCAATCGCTGACTCAATCTCTTTGTCAGAAGTGTCATAACTTCCATCTGACTTTGACTTTGGCTTGTCATGACTGGAAGCTGAATTAACTTCTTCTTTATTATGTCCTTTTTCAGTGAAATTCATGCTAGGCATTTTAAATGCGCTCATATTCATATATTTTCCAAACTTACAGGCTTCAACAATAGGGCAGAAACGAACGATTCCCTCCGCAATTTTCATGGCACCAATCCATAGCAAAACTTTAGACCAAGTGCACCAAGGTTTACGTACGAGTTTAGCTGTACTACAACCGAAGAGGATGAGTCCGAGTGTAATTCGAATTAGAGCACTAATTGTGCCGATGTTTTGCTTCATTAGAAAGACACTCCTTTTTAATTAACTTCGAAATAGAAAATACTATTTCATTTGTTAGTATTCCGTATAAGTTTTTTGATATGTAATCCAACATTTGACGTTGAAAAAGATGTTGGATTGGGCGTGTGTGTAGGTAGCTTTTTTTGTTATAATGAAAGAATGCGTAAAAGGAAGTTCAAAAAGTCCGGTAAAGATAGCTGTCGCATTTCATCGTTACATACGCCAGTCCGGTACTCATGTAGGAAAAACTACATTCCGTTCCTCCTGGCGAATGCGCCTCGATCTGCTAGGCTCTCTATATCCTCCTTTTTGAACAAATATAGTAAGGAAGTTCAAAAAGTCTGGTAAAGATATAGCAAGGAATGTAAAAAATCTTGATAAAAATTAACTGTTATTTTGAACAGAAATTATATAACTAGAGAAAAGAAAGGGTGTTTTCATGTACGATATTTCCAAATGGAAACATGTATTTAAGCTTGATCCAAATAAGGAGTTAAGTGACGAACATTTAGAAATGATTTGTGAATCTGGAACGGATGCTGTTATTGTAGGCGGAAGTGATGGAGTGACAATTGATAACGTATTACACATGCTAGTTAGCATTCGTAGATATGCAGTGCCTTGTGTGTTAGAGGTTTCTGATGTGGAGGCAATTACACCAGGATTTGATTTTTATTACATCCCAAGTGTTTTAAATAGCCGAAAAGTAGAATGGGTAACAGGTGTTCATCATGAGGCATTGAAAGAATTTGGAGATATTATGGACTGGGACGAAATTTACATGGAAGGGTATTGTGTTTTAAACCCAGAAGCGAAAGTAGCCCAGCTTACAGATACAAAATGTGATTTAACAGAAGATGATGTTATTGCATATGCGCGTTTAGCAGACAAGCTATTACATTTACCGATATTCTATTTAGAATATAGCGGGACGTATGGAGACATTGAGCTTGTTAAAAATGTAAAAGCAGAATTGAAACAAGCTAAGCTATATTATGGCGGTGGTATTTCTAATGCAGAACAAGCGAAAGAAATGGCGCAGTATGCTGATACAGTAGTTGTTGGAAATATTATTTATGATGATATAAAATCGGCATTAAAAACAGTTAAAGCAGTAAAAGGAGAGTAGGTGCAGGCGCATATGAGTACGACAGATAAGTTATTAAATGGTTTAAATCCGCAGCAACAAAAAGCAGTACAAACAACAAATGGACCACTTCTATTAATGGCAGGCGCAGGTAGTGGGAAAACACGTGTGTTAACACACCGTATTGCATATTTACTTGGTGAAAAAGGTGTGGCGCCATGGAATGTACTAGCAATTACCTTTACAAATAAAGCTGCTCGTGAAATGCGTGAGCGTATTGATAAACTTGTTGGACCAGAAGCAGAAGATATTTGGATTTCTACGTTCCACTCTATGTGTGTACGTATTTTACGACGTGATATCGATCGTATTGGTATTAATCGTAACTTTACAATCTTAGATTCAGGCGATCAGTTAACTGTAGTCAAAAAAATTATGAAAGAGCGCAATATTGATCCGAAGAAATTTGAGCCGCGCTCTATTTTAGCCGGTATTAGTAATGCGAAAAATGAACTGTTATCTGCAGATAAATATGCAAAAAAAATTACAATCGCTGACCCATATGAAAAATTAACGAGCGATGTATATACAGAATATCAAAAACGTCTTTTGAAAAATAACTCATTAGACTTTGATGATTTAATTATGACAACGATTCAGCTATTTGAACGTGTTCCAGAAGTACTAGAGTTTTATCAGCGTAAGTTCCAATATATTCACGTTGATGAGTATCAAGATACGAACAAAGCTCAGTACCTTCTTGTTAAACATTTAGCAGCACGTTTTAAAAATCTTTGCGTTGTAGGTGATTCTGATCAGTCTATTTACCGCTGGCGCGGGGCTGACATTTCTAACATTTTGTCATTCGAAAAAGACTATGAGAATGCGCAAGTTATCTTGTTAGAACAAAATTATCGTTCGTCACAAAA
The DNA here is from genome assembly GCF_000832605.1 of Bacillus mycoides. Classification (GTDB taxonomy): domain Bacteria; phylum Bacillota; class Bacilli; order Bacillales; family Bacillaceae_G; genus Bacillus_A; species Bacillus_A mycoides. The sequence goes on along the minus strand of NZ_CP009692.1, from coordinate 179,673 downwards.
TATTTTAAATGCAGCGAATGCTGTAATTGAAAAAAATTCAAACCGTAAACCGAAGAAATTATGGACAGACAATCAAATTGGAAGCAAAATCTCGTATTATCGTGCTGCAACTGAAAAGGACGAAGCGTATTTTGTTGCGAAAAAAATTCGTGATGATATTCAAATGGGGAAACGAAAATATACTGATTTTGCAGTGTTATATCGTACAAATGCCCAGTCTCGTATGGTCGAGGAGATTTTCCTGAAATCTAATATCCCTTACAAAATCGTCGGAGGTACTAAGTTCTACGACCGTAAAGAGATTAAAGACATTTTGGCGTACTTACGTTTAATTGGGAATCCAGATGATGAGATTAGTTTTGCACGTATTATAAACATGCCAAAGCGCGGGATTGGTGCGACTTCTATAGATAAAATTATTAATTATGGTGTGCAAAACGGAATCTCATTAACTGCTGTATTTGATGAGATTGAGCATGTTGGTGTAAGTGCAAAAATAACAAAAGCAGTAAAAGAATTCGCAAGTTTATTACACAACTGGGTAAATATGCAAGAGTATTTATCTGTTACAGAATTAGTAGAAGAAGTTATTGAGAAGACAGGCTATCGCGATATGTTGAAAAATGAGCGTTCTTTAGAAGCAGAAGGTCGTTTAGAAAACTTAGACGAGTTTTTATCTGTTACACAAACATTTGAATCCCAAAGCGAAGATAAGAGCCTTGTTGCATTCTTAACAGACTTAGCTCTTGTTGCGGATATTGATCGTGTAGATGAAGATCCAACTGCTGGTGAAGAAGTTATTTTAATGACGATGCACTCAGCAAAAGGATTAGAGTTCCCAGTTGTCTTTATTGTTGGCTTAGAGGAAGGGATATTCCCGCATACTCGTTCTCTTATGGAAGAGGATGAAATGCAAGAAGAGCGTCGTCTTGCCTATGTAGGTATTACTCGTGCAGAAGAAGAGCTATACTTATCTAATGCTCAAATGCGTACTTTATTTGGTAGAACAAGTATGAATGCAGCATCTCGATTTATTACAGAAATTCCGGCAGAATTAGTAGAACCATTAAACGAAACAGCACCGAAGCGTGAAACTTCGTTTGGTGCAAAAGGAAGAACGACAAGCGCAACTACAACACGCTCTCGTTCAGCTTTCGCGCGTCCGGCTGTTAAGACGACAGGTGGCGAGCAAATTGGCTGGGGAATAGGCGATAAAGCTGCTCACCAGAAGTGGGGAGTCGGTACAGTTGTAAGTGTAAAGGGTGAAGGAGATTCAAAAGAATTAGATATTGCGTTCCCAAGCCCAATTGGTATTAAACGTTTATTAGCAAAATTTGCACCTGTGACGAAACAATAGGAAAGGACTGAGGATATGTCAAAAGAGATAGCCAAAAAACGTATAGAAGAACTGCGTGATTTGTTAAATACATTTAACTATCAATATCACGTATTAGACAATCCTTCTGTTTCTGATGCGGAATATGACCGTGATATGCAGGAGCTTATAAAATTAGAAGCAGAGAACCCAGAGTTTATGAGTGAAGACTCTCCCTCCATTCGCGTTGGGGGGACTGTTCTTGATATATTTGAAAAGGTAACGCATAAATCACCAATGTTAAGTTTAGGAAACGCGTTTAATGAAGGAGATTTGCGTGATTTTGATCGAAGAGTACATCAGGGAATTGATGATGCGAATGTAAGATATATATGCGAATTAAAAATTGACGGACTTGCTGTTTCACTTCATTATGAAAAAGGACGCTTCATTCAAGGAGCAACACGTGGTGATGGTATAACGGGTGAAGATATTACCCAAAACTTAAAAACGATTAAAGCTATCCCGCTGCGTTTAAATGAAGAAGTAACGTTAGAAGCACGAGGCGAGGCTTATATGCCGAAGCGTTCATTCGTTAAATTAAATGAAGAAAAAGAGCAAAATGGTGAAGATGTATTTGCGAATCCACGTAATGCGGCAGCAGGATCGATACGCCAACTTGATCCGAAAATTGCAGCGAAGCGTAACTTATCTATGTTTGTGTATGGTCTTGCTAATGTAGAAGAAAAAACAATTCCATCCCACAGTGAATCACTGGATTTCTTAGGTGAGCTTGGATTTAAGACGAATCCAAATCGTCGTACATGTGAAACAATTGAAGACGTAATAGCCTATGTAGAAGAGTGGCAAGAAAAACGCCCGCATCTTGATTATGAGATTGACGGAATCGTTATAAAAGTAGACGATGTTGCTATTCAAGAAAGCTTAGGAACTACAGCAAAGAGTCCAAGATGGGCAATAGCTTATAAATTCCCAGCTGAAGAAGTTGTGACGAGATTAACAGGGATTGAATTAAGTGTCGGCCGCACAGGAGTTGTAACACCAACTGCAGAGCTGGAGCCAGTGCGAGTAGCCGGAACTATTGTCCGTCGTGCTTCTTTACATAACGAAGATTTAATTCGTGAAAAGGATATTCGAATTGGTGACTACGTTGTTGTGAAAAAGGCTGGAGATATTATTCCTGAAGTTGTGAACGTTATTTTTGATAAGCGTACTGGTGAGGAAGAAGAATATCATATGCCAACGCATTGTCCAGCATGTGAGAGTGAACTTGTTCGTTTAGAAGAAGAAGTAGCACTTCGATGTATAAATCCGACTTGCCCAGCTCAAATTCGTGAAGGATTAATCCATTTCGTTTCAAGAAATGCAATGAATATTGATGGACTTGGAGAACGTGTAATTACACAACTCTTTGATGCGGATTATATTCGTACGTTTGCTGATTTATATTCATTGACGAAAGAGCAATTATTAGAACTAGAACGTTTCGGTGAAAAATCAGCAACAAATTTAGTCCAAGCAATTGAGAATTCTAAGGAAAACTCATTAGAGCGATTATTATTCGGTCTTGGTATTCGTCATGTCGGTGCGAAAGCGGCACGTACATTTGCTGAGCATTTCGAAACGATGGATGAGCTTGTGAAAGCGACGGAAGAAGAATTAAAAACAATTAATGAGATTGGTGAAAAAATGGCTCAATCCGTTGTAACGTATTTCGATAATGAAGACGTATTAGAGCTATTACAACAATTTAAAGAGTATGGCGTGAACATGGCATACAAAGGTATGAAAATTGCTGATTTACAAAATGTTGAATCGTACTTTGCAGGAAAAACTGTCGTCTTAACAGGGAAATTAGAAGTTATGGGACGCAGTGAAGCGAAGAAGAATATTGAGGCATTAGGTGGAAAAGTAACAGGAAGTGTTAGTAAAAGTACGGATTTAGTTGTTGCTGGTGAAGCTGCTGGTTCGAAATTAGCGCAAGCAGAGAAGCACAATGTTGAAGTTTGGAATGAAGAGAGGTTCTTACAAGAGCTGAATAAGTAAGAGGTGCAAACTTACGATGAAAAAAATAGCGTTAGCGGTATTAAGTCTTAGCCTACTTGTAAGTGGGTGTAGTATGGGTTCCAATAAAGATGAAAAAGCAGTTGAGAAATCGGGGAAAGCGAAAGAACAAGCAGTTATCCCGAAATACTCGATTTCGGATGAATATTATAAGACAACGGTTAAATTTGATCCAGGTGAGGCACGTGGTTTAGTTGTACAAGGTTTAAATAGTCGTCTAGATGTAGATGAATTTGAAACAGGATTAATGCGCATTGCCAAAGAATCATTTAGTACGAAAGATTATTTCTTTAAAGGCGGAAAGGTTCTAGAGGCTCAAAATATACAAATGCTTGTAAAAAGGAAGCGTACAGATGCTGAACAAAAAGAGCTAGAGGATAAGTTGAAAAAAGATGCAGTTAAATTTCCGAATATCGGACTGAATCCAGCCTTAAGTGAAGGTTCGGAGTCACTAGAAGTGAAAAATAAAAAACATCCAATGTATATCTCAAATATTTTAGAGCATGATTACTACGTGCAAAAAGGTGAGAACGATGTTGAACGTGGTGGCATTGTAGTTGGATTAGCGATGAATTCTGTTCAATATTATGAGGAAGAGCATGGTTATCCGCGTGAGGCTGCAATCCCAGATGAAAAAATGTTAGCTGAAGGGAAAAGAATGGCCCAAGAAATCTTGAAATTCATGCATCAAAAAGACGCTGCGACAAAAAATGTTCCGATAACATTTGCAATTTATCGTCAAAGTCCAAAGTCTTCGCTTGTACCAGGGAATTTTGTTTCTTATGCTAAGGTAGAAAAAGGCAGTGAAACGGTTGAGGATTGGAAGCCGATCAATGAGAAATACTATTTATTCCCGTCTGAACAAGCGAAATCGGATAATAAACGTGAAGATCTTGCGAGGGTGTCAAACTTTAAAGCAAAATTAAGTGAGTATTTCCAAGGAGATTATACAGCTGTTATCGGTACTGGAATGTATAGAGATGATGAATTAAGAGAAATGAAGCTCGATATTCCTGTCCAATTCAATGGGAAAGCTGAAGTGATTGGTTTTACACAATATGTAGCTGGACTTGTTATGGAATACTTCCCGAATTATATGAAAGTACAAGTAACAATTAAATCTGTAGAACGCCCAGAAGCAATTATTATACGTGAAGCGAAGCAAGATGAACCGTTTGTGAAAATTTTAGATTAAAGATGAGAGCTGTTCCATAAAGGAACAGCTTTTTTTCTTGAAAAATTTTGTTATAATTTTAAATGTTACAAATAAAGGGGTAAGGGGCAAAGTCATGGAAGAACTAAGCTTTCAAGTCATTATTTTATTAATTGCATTCGGGTTTTTAGCAGCTTTTATTGATTCGGTTGTTGGAGGGGGAGGATTAATTTCGCTTCCTGCACTTATGTTTGTTGGTTTATCACCAGCTTCGGCAATCGCAACGAATAAATTAGCTGCAACGATGGGGACGCTTACGAGCACAATTTATTTTATTCGATCAGGTAAGGTGAATTTTCGGATTGTAGGAAAGTTAATCCCGTTAACTATTATTGGAGCAGTCGCAGGGGCTTTAGTAGTAAAGTTTATTCCGCCTGATATTTTGCGTCCACTAGTACTCGTAATGTTGGTTTTTATTGCCATTTATATTATTGCGAAAAAAGATTGGGGAAGTGCATCTACCTATAAAAAGATGACAAAAGGAAAAACATTAATGTTTTTCTTTGTTATTTTAATGATAGGATTTTATGATGGATTTTTTGGACCAGGGACAGGATCCTTTTTAATTTTTGCATTTTTATTAATTGGTTTGGATTTTATTCAAGCGGCAGCATCTGGAAAACTTTTGAACTTCGTTAGTAATATCGTATCTTTAATTACTTTTTTATTTTTAGATGTGATTCATTTTGAATACGGTATAATTATGGGCTTATCAATGATTTTAGGTGCTTATTTTGGATCGAAGTTTGCGGTTCAAAAAGGTGTTGGATATGTAAGGACTTTATTTTTATTAGTTACTATTTTATTAATCGGGAAAAATGTTTTGGAATATACTCATATTTTGTAGATTCATACGTATGTATGAATCTCTTTTTTTTATTATATTTTAAAAATTTATTAATTTTTAAAATATAAGTCTAGGAATATTTGAATAAATCTAAATTATCGTGTAGAATAATGTTGTAAAATGTAAACGTTTTTCTAAGGGGAGGCTAAAAAGATGGTAGTAGCATACAAACATGAGCCATTTACAGATTTTTCAGTAGAGGCTAACAAATTAGCGTTTGAAGAGGGTTTAAAGAAAGTAGAATCTTATCTTGGACAAGACTATCCATTAATTATCGGGGGAGAAAAAATCACTACAGAAGATAAAATTGTTTCTGTAAACCCTGCAAATAAAGAGGAACTTGTTGGTCGTGTTTCAAAAGCAAGCCGTGAATTAGCTGAAAAAGCAATGCAAGTAGCGGATGCAACATTCCAAACTTGGAGAAAGTCAAAACCAGAAATGCGTGCAGATATTTTATTCCGTGCTGCAGCAATCGTTCGTCGTAGAAAACATGAGTTCTCTGCTATTCTTGTAAAAGAAGCAGGTAAACCATGGAATGAGGCAGATGCTGATACAGCAGAAGCAATCGATTTTATGGAATATTATGCTCGTCAAATGTTGAAATTAAAAGACGGTATTCCAGTAGAAAGCCGTCCAATTGAATATAATCGTTTCTCTTACATTCCATTAGGAGTAGGTGTTATCATTTCTCCTTGGAATTTCCCATTCGCAATTATGGCAGGTATGACAACAGCTGCCGTAGTTTCTGGTAACACAGTATTACTAAAACCAGCTAGTACAACTCCTGTAGTAGCAGCGAAATTTATGGAAGTATTAGAAGAAGCTGGTTTACCAGCTGGCGTAGTAAACTTCGTTCCAGGTAATGGTTCTGAAGTTGGTGACTATTTAGTAGATCACCCTCGTACACGTTTCGTTAGCTTCACTGGATCTCGCGATGTAGGTATTCGTATTTACGAACGTGCAGCAAAAGTAAACCCAGGACAAATTTGGTTAAAACGTGTTATCGCTGAAATGGGCGGTAAAGATACAATCGTTGTTGATAAAGAGGCAGATCTTGAATTAGCAGCTAAATCTATCGTTGCATCAGCATTCGGATTCTCAGGACAAAAATGTTCTGCATGTTCTCGTGCAGTAATCCATGAAGATGTATACGATCATGTATTAAATCGTGCTGTTGAATTAACAAAAGAATTAACAGTAGGTAACCCAGATGCAAAAGATATTAACATGGGACCTGTTAATGACCAAGCTGCATTCGATAAAGTAATGAGCTATGTTGCAATTGGTAAAGAAGAAGGTAAAATCGTATCAGGTGGCGAAGGAGACGATTCTAAAGGCTGGTTCATCCAACCAACAATCGTTGCTGACGTTGCAGAAGATGCTCGCTTAATGAAAGAAGAAATCTTCGGACCAGTAGTAGCATTCTGTAAAGCAAAAGACTTTGATCATGCACTTGCAATTGCAAACAATACAGAATACGGTTTAACAGGAGCAGTTGTTACTAACAACCGTGACCATATTGAAAAAGCACGTGAAGACTTCCACGTTGGTAACTTATACTTCAACCGTGGATGTACTGGTGCAATCGTAGGTTACCAACCATTCGGTGGCTTTAACATGTCTGGTACAGACTCTAAAGCTGGTGGCCCTGATTACTTAGCGCTTCACATGCAAGCAAAAACTACTTCTGAAACTTTATAAGAAATAGTAGAAAAGATCTTCACAGACTGTGAAGATCTTTTCTTTTTGAGAAACTCTCTATAGCAGAAGCAATCGATTTTATAGAAGCTAGTTAATTTTAATCAAGAAAAGGTTTCTAAATATTACTATTTGTTCTTTTGAATTAGTTAAACCCTATTAATATCGGGATAAACATGAAAATAGAAACAAAACAGCGAGAAAAATTGACTTATTAGTCATATTTTTTAGTATTCATTTTGAGGATTTCCTGTATAATACAATTTGAAAGAAAATCTATGGTTAGACAAGAGAACACTCCTTTCGGCTTTGCTAACTGAAAGGAGTGTTTTTTTTAGGTCGCTAAAAACTCTTCTGTACTCATTATATTTGCGTATACTCCATTTAAACTCGCCAAAATTGTATTATGAATATAAACAGCTGGTATAGTAGCATTCTTAAATGAAAGATCTTTTGTAGCACAAGCATCGTGTATTACGGTACAGTGAAGACCAAAATCAAAAGCAGCTCTTACTGTAGCATCAATACACATATGGGTCATCATCCCGCATATTACGACGTGCTCAATTCCTGAACGTTGTAATTGTTCTAGAAGATCAGTTTCTCGAAAGCTATTTGGATAATGTTTAAGGATAACGGTTTCCTCTCTAAGTGGACGGACATTTTCGTGAATATGGACACCTTCTGTATTGGGTAGGAAAAAAGTAGCGCTATCTTTTATAGCTACATGTTGGATATGAAAAATAGGTTCGTTTCTTATTCTAAAATGTTGTAGTAGCTGACTAGCATATTCACTTGCTTCTACTGGATTACGTAATTCCATCATTCCGCTTGGAAAATAATCATTTTGAATGTCGACGAGCAAAAGAGCTGTTTTCATATATCTATCTTCCTCCGATTTCATATTCAAATAATGTTATTCAATGAATAGAGAAGATTCTCCTTTTTAAAAGTATGAGTGAGAAGGATTTTACATAACTTTAAAAATCACTATTGTATTGTTACTTCTTATTTGAAAATTTAAATAGAGAAATAATTAATATTTTTCCGAAAAATGTATTGACTCTCATTATTCTGAGTTCTATAATAAGACTTAATTAAACGACAATTAAATCGATACACTCTTATCCAGAGAGGTGGAGGGACTGGCCCTACGATACCTCAGCAACGGGTTTTTTAATACCGTGCTAACTCCAGCAAGCCTATAAAGGCTTGGAAGATGAGAAGATGTGAATGAGTACATATAAAAGTGCTCTCCTTCTTATCTTTTATTACTGATAAGGAGGAGAGCACTTTTTATTTTACCTCGAAAGCTCTACTTCAAGTTTTACAGCATATAGGAGGGAAGAAAATGATTTCTTTTAACAATGTAAGTAAAGTATATGAATCAGGTGGGCAATCTGTTCATGCGGTTGAGGATGTAACGCTGTCAGTTGAAAAGGGCGAAATTTTTGGCATTATCGGATTTAGTGGTGCTGGAAAGAGTACGCTATTACGTTTAGTAAATATGTTAGAAAGACCAACTGCAGGAACAATTTCAATAGATGATAAAGATATTACATCATTATCGGCGAAAGAATTACGGACACTAAGACAAAGAATTGGGATGATTTTCCAAAGTTTCAATCTATTTAATTCAAGAACGGTGTTTGGGAACATTGCTTATCCATTAAGGTTAGCGAAATTGCCGAAGAATGAGATAAAAGAAAGAGTGAATGAACTACTAAAATTTGTTGGTTTAGAAGATAAAGCGAACTATTATCCAGAACAGTTATCAGGTGGGCAAAAGCAGCGTGTTGGGATTGCAAGAGCACTTGCGACATCACCCGATATTCTCATATGTGATGAGGCAACATCAGCTTTAGATCCGGAAACAACAACAGAAATCTTAAATTTATTAAAGAAAGTAAATAGAGAGTACAATTTAACGATTCTACTTATTACACATGAAATGCACGTTGTGAAAGAAATTTGTCACCGTGTAGCCGTTATGGAAAAAGGAAAAGTAATTGAAGAAGGAAAACTGTTTGACGTTTTCACACAACCAAAAACAAAGACAACTCAAAATTTTGTACGCTCTGTTATTAATGATCACTTACCAGAAAGTGTTCTAGCGAAAATTCAAAACGGAGGTCAGATTTATCGCCTGACTTTTACTGGGGAAGAGACAGGGCAGCCTGTACTATCATATATTGCGAAAAACTATAACGTCGATGTAAATGTTCTTTATGGAAATATTATTGAACTCCAAAATGTGCTATTTGGAAATCTTCTTGTAGAACTACAAGGTGAACAGAAAGAAATTCAAAAAGCATTACAACATCTAAGACTGCAAGTGCAGCTGAAGGAGGTAGAAGCTCATGCGAGTTGATTGGAGTATATTTTGGCCTCGCATATTAGATGCGACGGGGGATACCCTCTTAATGGTAATTGTAACCCTTATATTCGCTACAATTCTTGGTATACCTCTAGGTTTACTGTTGTATGTAACGAGAAAAGGAAATTTTTTAGAAAATAAATGGGTCTTTTCTATTCTTAATATCATAATTAATACAATTCGTCCGGTTCCATTCATTATCTTTTTAGTAGCTTTAAGCCCACTAACAAGAAGTGTTATTGGAACGACGATTGGAACGGCTGCAGCAATCTTCCCAATGACGTTAGTTGCATCAATTGGTATTGCTAGAATGGTTGAAACCAATCTTGTTTCTGTTCCGAAAGGAGTAATTGAAGCAGCACAAGCAATGGGCGCTTCACCACTTAGAATTGTTTTTGAAATCCTCGTACCAGAAGCTTTAGCACCATTGATCCTAGGTGTCACGTTTATGACGGTCGGTTTAATTGAATTTTCTGCAGTCGCAGGACTTGTCGGTGGTGGCGGTCTTGGTGACTTAGCAATGACATATGGTTATCAACGCTTTGATACGTCAGTTATGTTTGTAACGGTCGTTTTACTTATTATTCTTGTACAGGTGGCTCAAAATTTAGGGAACTACTTTGCGAAAGTCTTTTTACGCAGATCATAAAAAGGAAGAGGGGAAAAGAAAATGAAGAAAATTTTAGCATTTGCATTATCAGCGATCGTAGGAATTACAGCATTAAGCGGCTGCTCAGGTGGAGACACAGGTGCAGGAGCGAAAGAGAAAGTAGTTCGCGTCGGTGTAACTGGAACAGATGGAGACGTTTGGGAAATTTTAAAGAAAAAAGCTGAAAAAGAAGGGATTAAAATTAAACTGGTTGAGTTCTCTGATTACACAACACCCAACAAAGCGTTAGCTGATGGAGATATTGAACTAAACTCATTCCAGCACATTGCTTTCTTAGAGCAATTTAAAAAGGAGCATAAGTTAGATATTACAGCTGTTGGTACAACGCAAATTGCACCGATGGGCTTATATTCTGAAAAATATAAGAAAGCAAATGAAATCCCAGATGGTTCGGAAATTGCTATTCCGAATGATCCAACGAACCAAGCACGTGCATTAAAACTTCTTGATGCAGCTGGATTATTAAAGCTTAAGAAAGATTTTGGTCTATTTGGGGATCCAAGTGGTATCGCTGAAAATCCAAAGAAGCTAAAAGTTACACCGGTTATCGCACAGCAAACACCTCGTGTGTTAAAAGATGTAGCGGCTTCAGTTATTAATAACGGTGTTGCTGGTCAAGCTGGATTAGACCCAGCGAAGGATCCAATTTTCTTAGAAGATCCAAATAATGAAAATGCAAAGGCCTATATTAATATTTTCGCAGCTCGTACGAAAGATAAAAATGATCCAACACTGAAAAAAGTAATTGAGTTATACCATTCAAAAGAAGTAACAGATGCAATTAAGAAAGAAACAAATGATGGTTCAATTTCAGTAGATCTTTCACTTGATGAGCTTGAAAAAATCGTAAAATAATTATTGAGTTTAACGACTAACAGTAGGAACCCCTCCGCTGTTAGCTCGTTCAACATATAATCTACTTAACAAACAAAACCCTAATTCTGTACCTTCTAATTTTGTATAACATAGAATCCAATGTTTGTTAAGTAGAGTGATGGACCAGGAGTTTTCCTGGTCTTTTTTTAATTAAAGCAGCTGGCTAATAATAAGGAAATCCAAATTATGATTGGGTAAGAGATTAAACTAAAAATGAGTGTACTTGCTAATTTCTTTTTAGGGATTAATAGTTTCTTTGATGAAAATAAGAAAAGAGAAAATAGGATAATGATAGATGCTGAGATTACTCCTGGATTATAAGAACGATAAATGAAATACAAGATAATATGCTGAACGGCGTTAAAGAAGATACAGCCCTGTATAAAAATGATCAAATAAATAGAAGATATGATGCTTAATTGATATAGAATGACTATGAGTAAGACGAAGGTTGTTAATATGGAAATTGCAATGAAAAATTGTTTGTTAGTTATAAAATGGATCGAAAATCGATTAGCGATATATTGTGGCATTTGGAAAGCTTCTTCAAGGTTATGAAAAAAGAATAGAAGGGGGATTAGCCAGATTGTATTAGTGGTGAAATGTCTTGTTGAAGATGTTTTTATCAACTTATATCAGCTCCAATAAAGGGATAGAAAGCCTATAAGAAAAGGCTTTCTACAAGGGTATAGTTATTCAATTATGATGCTTTTTAAATTACTCTCAGGTTGCGGTTGTTCTTCAGCATAAGAGGAGAGCTCCTCTTGCAAAATATTTAGTGCGTGCTTAGCTGATTGCTGAATCGGATTCGGTAGCTCTTCTAATATACGCATACCGATTTTTATTTTTGTACGAATTACCTTTCTTAGTAATTCATCATGCATGTACTACACCTCCAAACCGAATGTTTAGTACATCATCTTCAAACTTAGCTCCTTGAATAGAAAGGTGTGTTAATGTTTTTGGTAAGGTGATATTTCGCTTCATAGAGCCGGCTCGAATAATAAGTTCATCACCTTTTTGATTTAATGAAAGTTCACTTTTGTTTGAGAAGGGAATGGACAGAACGAAAATATACTCATCGCCATCTTTTTTTACATATTGTGTGCGGCCATTAAATTTCACTTCAGTAGGAGAGGGGTCTGATTTAAATAAAGCATTTCCTACACGCTCTAACATAGGTAAACCAACAACTTCTTGTTCAAACATGGGAGCTTCGTAAATAGGAAGTGGCTGAAAACTATCTTTAATTAACGCCTTATATTTCTTTTGTGTATCTTTCCATGCCTGAAAGTAAGGGTCGGTAACAGTGTTAGGGATGACGCGGTTAATCATAATGGCATCTACGTTATAATCGTATAAGTTTAAATAAGTAAAACTACGCTGAGCTTCTTTAATGACCATTTTTTCAGGATTTACAACAACGCGAATACTCGTTACTTCTCGGTTTGATAAAATATCTCTCATTTCTCCAAGTTGTTCAAGCGTATTCGTTAATTCGTCCATAATATCATCAGTTGGAAGGGGGACACCAAGAAGTGGTTGAGCTACAGGACGAACAACTTTTAAAATCTTCCTTTTAATAGGAAAGAGTTTTTCCATCCACCAGCCGAGCATGTCTGGAAAGCTAAGCATTGCTAAAGTTTCTCCAGTCGGTGCGCAATCAATAATGATGACGTCGTAAGTGTTGTGTTTATAGTAATCGAGTACTCGAAGTAAGCTAATTAAATCTTCCATACCAGGGAACATCGTTAATTCTTCTGTTGTAATATCATCAGCTGCTTTGGAAGTGAAGAGTAGTGTAATATATTTCTGCAATTTCCCCCAGCCTTTTTCCATTTCATAAATAGTGTTAATTTCTTGTGCCCACAAGTTTTCGCGAATTTCTAGTGGCTCAGAAGATAGTTTTATGCCAAATGAATCCCCTAAACTATGAGCAGGATCTGTACTCATTACTAATGTTTTTAATCCTTGTTTTGCACTTTGGATTGCTGTTGCTGCTGAAATGCTAGTTTTTCCAACGCCGCCTTTACCTGTATACAGAATAATTCTCATCATTAATATCCCCTTTGTTTCGAATGTCGAATATTACGAGTGTCGAAATATTTAATTGAATAAAAACCCAACTAGGGTCTTATTCAATCGGAATGTTTTTCATTTTAGGTGTAGAAACCTTTTCTTCTGTTTTTTGCTGTGACGTAGCAATGTGATTCATGATCTTTTGGAATATTTGTAGTAAGAATGCTTTTTCTTCTTCTGACAATGCATCTGTCACTAGGCTAAAGTAATGGGCCGCATTTTGTTTTACTTCTTGAACGAGCATTACGCCGTTTTCTGTTAAACGAATTAATACAATGCGTCGATCGCTTTCATTCCGGTAGCGTTCAATATATCCCTTTTTTACAAGGCGATTTACAACGCCCGTTGTTGTACTCATCGGTATATCAAGAAGATCAGCAATTTTTGTCATTGTAATATCCGTATTTCGCTCCATCCAAAGTAAACAAAATACTTCTGTCTTGGAAAGTGTTAAATCAAGACTTACCCATTCTTCAGGATAGAAAAGTTTCTTGGCGTTATCTAGCAGTAAGTCTAAAAAATGTTCATATTGTAACAATTATTTCCACTCCCGTATATTTCGAGGTTCGTAATATTTGTTTTTATTTTATGTGGAATTGAAATAAATGTCAATGTTTTTAACTGTTTTTTCGGATTAGAAAGAAAATTATCTTCAAAATAGAAATTTTTTGTGATAGATTAATAAATAGAAAAATGATTTTACATAAAAAACCATTGTGATAAATATATTTATCTATAATAGGTGTACAGCTAACGAGGGGGAGAACGATGAGAAGACGAAATACGCAAGCGTTCACGTTTTTAGCATGGACTTCATTTGTTTGTGCGCTTTCAGGAATGCTAATTGGGATTTACACGTTAGATGAAACGCTTAGTGTAAAAGGGTACTATTTAATCGGAACATTATTTTTAACGATGTCTTGTTTTGTATTACAAAAAACAATTCGTGATAATGAGGAAGATAATGAAAGATTTCCGAAAAATAAATCGTTAGATAAAGAGTAAATTGTAAAGAAAGGCACTTGCCTTTCTTTTTTTATGTAAAAATGCCGTAAGTGCCGTGTGTTGACTTGCTTGAAGTACTGAAAATTTGGTATCATCAATAGTATTGTAGATTGAACGATATATTATGGAGGTGGCCTAGCCGTGTCAAGAATTTCCGTTGAGAATGTAAAGCACGTAGCACATTTAGCACGTCTTGCAATTACTGATCAAGAAGCAGAAAAATTTCAAAAACAACTAGATGCAATTGTTACATTTGCAGAACAGTTAAATGAATTAGATACAACTGATGTAAAACCAACAACTCATGTATTAACTATGAAAAATGTTATGCGTGAAGATGTGCCAGAAAAAGGTTTACCAGTAGAAGAAGTATTAAAAAATGCACCGGATCACAAAGATAATCAAATCCGTGTTCCAGCAGTATTAGAATAGAGGAGGGAATTTCGATGTCATTATTTGATCATTCTGTATCAGAGTTACATAAGAAGTTAAACAACAAAGAAATTTCCGTTACGGATTTAGTAGAAGAATCTTACAAACGTATTTCGGATGTTGAAGATAACGTAAAAGCTTTTCTTACATTAGATGAAGAAAATGCACGCGCGAAAGCGAAAGAATTAGATGCAAAGATTGGTGCTGAGGATAATGGTTTATTATTCGGTATGCCAATTGGTGTAAAAGATAACATTGTAACTAACGGTCTTCGTACAACTTGTGCGAGCAAAATATTGGCAAACTTCGATCCAATTTACGATGCGACAGTTGTACAAAAGCTAAAAGCTGCTGACACAGTTACAATCGGTAAATTAAATATGGACGAGTTCGCAATGGGTTCTTCAAATGAAAACTCAGGCTTCTACGCTACAAAAAATCCATGGAACTTAGATTACGTTCCAGGCGGATCTAGTGGTGGTTCTGCAGCAGCAGTAGCAGCAGGAGAAGTATTATTCTCTCTAGGTTCTGATACGGGTGGTTCTATCCGTCAGCCAGCTGCATATTGTGGCGTTGTAGGTTTAAAACCAACTTACGGACGCGTATCTCGTTACGGATTAGTAGCATTCGCATCTTCACTTGACCAAATCGGACCGATTACACGTACAGTAGAAGACAATGCATACTTATTACAAGCTATTTCAGGTATTGACCGTATGGATGCAACTTCTGCAAACGTTGAAGTAGGAAACTACTTAGCTGGTTTAACAGGTGATGTTAAAGGTTTACGTATTGCTGTACCGAAAGAATACTTAGGCGAAGGTGTTGGCGAAGAAGCTCGTGAGTCAGTACTAGCTGCTTTAAAAGTATTAGAAGGTATGGGCGCAACTTGGGAGGAAGTATCTCTTCCGCACTCTAAATACGCTCTAGCAACGTATTACTTATTATCTTCTTCTGAAGCATCTGCGAACCTTTCACGCTTTGATGGCGTACGTTACGGTGTTCGTTCTGATAATGTAAATAACTTATTAGATCTTTACAAAAACACACGTAGCGAAGGTTTCGGTGATGAAGTAAAACGTCGTATTATGCTTGGTACATTTGCTCTTAGCTCTGGTTACTATGATGCATATTACAAAAAAGCACAACAAGTACGTACATTAATTAAAAATGACTTTGAAAATGTATTTGCTAACTACGATGTTATTATTGGACCAACAACGCCAACTCCAGCATTTAAAGTGGGCGAAAAAGTGGACGATCCAATGACAATGTATGCAAATGACATTTTAACAATTCCAGTAAACTTAGCGGGTGTTCCAGCGATTTCTGTTCCATGTGGATTCGGTGCTAACAACATGCCACTTGGTCTACAAATCATTGGTAAACACTTCGATGAAACGACGATTTACCGCGTTGCACATGCGTTTGAGCAAGCAACAGACTATCATACAAAAAAAGCAAGTCTGTAAGGAGGCGAGCATAGATGAATTTAGAAACAATTATTGGTTTAGAGGTTCACGTTGAGTTAAAAACAAATTCGAAAATTTTCTCTGCGAGTCCAACAGAATTCGGAGCGGAGCCAAATACACAAACAAGTGTAATTGACTTAGGATACCCAGGGGTACTTCCTACTTTAAATAAGGAAGCAGTTAACTTTGCAATGAAAGCCGCAATGGCATTAAACTGTGAAATCGCAACGGAAACGAAGTTCGACCGTAAAAACTATTTCTACCCAGATAATCCGAAAGCTTACCAAATCTCTCAATTTGATAAGCCAATTGGTGAAAATGGTTGGATTGAAATCGAAGTAGACGGTAAAAAGAAACGTATCGGTATTACACGTCTTCATTTAGAAGAAGATGCTGGTAAATCAACGCATGCAGCTGACGGTTCATTAGTAGACTACAACCGTCAAGGTATGCCTTTAATCGAGATCGTATCTGAGCCAGATATGCGTACTCCAGAAGAAGCATATGCGTACTTAGAGAAGTTAAAATCAATCATTCAATATACAGGTGTATCTGATTGTAAGATGGAAGAAGGTTCTCTTCGTTGTGATGCGAATATTTCACTTCGTCCAGTTGGACAAGAGAAGTTCGGTACAAAAGCAGAACTGAAAAACTTAAACTCTTTCACTTACGTGCAAAAAGGTCTTGAGCATGAGCAAGTGCGCCAAGAAAAAGAATTATTATCTGGTGGTATCATCCAACAAGAAACACGTCGTTATGACGAAGCAACGAAGAAAACAATCTTAATGCGTATAAAAGAAGGATCTGACGATTACCGTTACTTCCCAGAGCCAGACTTAGTTGAACTTTACATCGACGATGAGTGGAAAGAAGAAATTCGTGCTTCTATTCCAGAACTTCCAGATGCACGTAAAGCTCGCTATGTTGAAGAAGTTGGCTTACCAGCTTATGATGCGCATGTATTGACATTAACGAAAGAGATGTCTGATTTCTTTGAAGCAACTGTTGCAGGCGGTGCTGATGCGAAATTAACATCAAACTGGTTAATGGGTGAAGTACTTGCATACTTAAACAAACAACAAAAAGAATTAAAAGACGTTGCATTAACGCCAGCTGGCTTAGCTAAAATGGTTCAATTAATTGAAAAAGGTACAATTTCTTCTAAAATCGCGAAGAAAGTATTTAATGAATTAATTGAAAAAGGTGGAGACCCAGAAGAAATCGTTAAAGCGAAAGGTCTGGTTCAAATTTCTGATGAAGGAACACTTCGTAAGGTTGTAACAGAAATTCTTGATAATAATGAGCAATCTATTGAAGACTTTAAAAACGGTAAAGACCGTGCAATTGGCTTCTTAGTTGGTCAAATTATGAAAGCTACAAAAGGACAAGCAAATCCACCGCTTGTTAATAAAATCTTACTTGAAGAGATTAATAAGCGCTAAAAAAAGAGAAGAATTCTTATTTTTGAACGCTAAAATAGTATAGATTCTTAAAGATTAAACAGAAAAAACACCCGTATTTGGGTGTTTTTTCTGAGTTAATCAAACGTTTGTTTAAATGGTGAAAAATAATTTAAACAAACGTTTGATTAACTGTCAAAAGTGAAAAAATGTTTGTATAGCAACTATGGTATGATAGTTGCAAAAAGGTGGGAATAATGATAAATCTAGACATAGAGAGTTTTTTCATCTCATGAAATAATAGATAATTATTATTCATTATATGTAAATTGATGTGAGAGAATGGATAGACATAAAGTGAAACTTTGATCAGTGGGAGTTTTACTGCCTGCAAATAGCGGGATAAATTTCTTGGTTAAATAAGGCAAAACTATCAGGAGTGAATAGTTACTTTTGATGGGCTACACGAATCGGGTTCTTACTGCCTGTTTGAGCGGAATTAAAGAAGGATAGGAAGATGAGAGGAGGTAAGCATAGGGATACTGAATAAGGGTTCGGTGTATTCGTTTTTCAATGAATAAGGAATTTCCTGTGCTAATAAATGATGAAGCGAGCAAGAATTATTTATAATCCTACTTCTGGGCGCGAGCTATTTAAGAAGAGCTTACCAGAAGTATTACAAAAATTAGAACAAGCTGGATATGAAGCGTCTTGTCATGCGACAACTGGTCCTGGAGATGCGACTGTGGCAGCGAGGCAAGCTGCGGATCGTAAGTTTGATGTTGTTATCGCAGCTGGTGGTGATGGTACGTTAAATGAAGTAGTGAACGGTTTAGTAGGACATGAGCATCGTCCAAAGTTTGGAATTATTCCAGTTGGAACGACAAATGATTTTGCGCGTGCGATCGGTGTACCTCGTGTTATTGAAGAGGCTGCGGATATTATTTGTGAAGGAACAACGGTACCGTTAGATCTTGGTAGAGCAAATGATACATATTTCATTAATATCGCTGGTGGCGGCCGTATTACAGAATTAACATATGAAGTACCAAGCAAGCTAAAAACGGTATTAGGCCAACTTGCTTACTATTTAAAAGGAATCGAAATGTTACCATCATTACATCCAACATATGTTGAAATTGAGTATGATGGGAAGTTGCTACAAGAAGAAATTACGATGTTTTTAATTACGAATACTCGTTCAGTTGGTGGATTCGAAAAAGTAGCACCATATGCATCTATTAACGATGGATTATTTGATTTATTAGTACTGAAAAAAGGTTCTATCGCTGATTTAATTAAAGCAGCAACACAAGCGCAGCGTGGGGAACATATTAACAATCCGAAA
The DNA here is from genome assembly GCF_000832605.1 of Bacillus mycoides. Classification (GTDB taxonomy): domain Bacteria; phylum Bacillota; class Bacilli; order Bacillales; family Bacillaceae_G; genus Bacillus_A; species Bacillus_A mycoides. The sequence continues at coordinate 160,856 of NZ_CP009692.1, read as the reverse complement.
GTACTATATACACAAGCGAATCGTATTAAAGTGCATTCACCTGATAAATTAATGATCAACTTAGATGGTGAATATGGCGGAGATGCACCAATGGAATTTGAAAATATATATCATTGTCTGGAACTATTTGTTCCTGAACATCAAGAGGATGCCCTGTAAAGGCATCTTTTTTTTGCTTTCACCTCACTATTTGCGAGTAATAAGATTCCCCCACTGATTAAAGTTTCTCTATGTGCAGATGAATTGTAAATTGTAAGTTAGTTTGATTTTTATGGTATTTTTACAATCCGTTTATTTTATATCCATATTTTATTGATACACTGGAAGAGATAAGAAATGAGAGGTAGGATGCTATGGAGAAGGTAAAAGCAATATTATTTGATAAAGACGGGACATTAATGGATTTTCATTCAATTTGGATAAAAGTAGCTGAAGAGCTTGTCGCTGAATGTATAAAATTATATCAACTCCCACAGTCAATGCAGCAGGCTTTATTAAAAGAGATTGGCGTAGATGGAGCATTTGTTCACCCGCGTAGTGCGCTCGCTGCTGGAACGAGTCTTGATGTGGCCAAGGGGCTTTGTAAGTATATTGCATCATCTAGAGAAGAAGAGATGCATCAATGGGTGAGTGAAAAGTTGTTTGCTCTTATGTACGAGCATCGTTCACATATGAGAATGACGGCAGATTTACCGAAAGTTTTACAAGCGTTAAAGGATAGAGGGTTTATTCTAGGTGTCGTTACAGCTGATGATTTCGCGCCGACAGAATTATTTTTAAAGCAATATCAATTGGAAGCTTTTTTTGATTGTGTTATAGCTTCAGATACATTTCCAGTACAGAAGCCAGATAAAAAAATTGTAGAATCGTTTTGTGAGAGATTTAATTTAGAGACATGTGAAGTAGCAGTCATCGGGGATACACCGACGGATTTACATTTAGCGAAAAATGGTGGCGACTGTTATGCGATTGGCGTACTATCTGGTACGGGTGATCGTCAAACGTTAGAACCACTTGCAGATTTAGTATTACAATCTGTTGAAGATTTAATTTCTCATTCAGGTGAGTTTATTTGGGAACAAGGAAAGTCTAATGTATAAATGAATAAGTCTATAAAGACTCTATATGAGTCTTTATAGACTTATTTTTTTATGCCGAGATAGTAAGAGAATGGGATGAATACTAGAAAGAGGAAGTTGGCATGCATCTTGCAATATAAAGAGAAAACATTGTATAGAAAAGGATGGGGTACACAGTGAACACAAAAAAATTTGCTAAAGTAAATGAACAAATTCCAGGACCGAAAGCAGCGTCTTTATTAGAACGCCGCCAAAATATAGTACCAAAAGGAGTAAGTAATGGGATTCCAACATTTGTACAGTCTGCAAATGGTGCACTCGTAACAGATGTGGATGGAAATCAGTACATTGATTTCGCAGGAGCAATTGGGACAATTAATGTAGGACACTGTCATCCAGCCGTTAAAGAAGCGCTTCATAAACAAGTAGATCAATATATTCATACTGGATTTAATGTGATGATGTATGAGCCATATATTGAATTGGCAGAAAAGCTGGCCGCATTAGCGCCAGGTAATTTCGATAAACAAGTGCTGTTTTTAAATAGTGGGGCAGAAGCGGTTGAAAATGCAGTGAAGATTGCTCGTAAATATACGAAGAGACCTGGAATTATCGCATTTTCTAAAGGATTTCATGGGCGTACATTAATGACAATGACGATGACAAGTAAAGTAAAACCATATAAATTTGGATTTGGCCCATTTGCTCCAGAAGTATATAAAGCGCCATTCCCATATGAATACCGTCGCCCAGAAGGTTTAACAGAAGAGCAGTATGATGACTTTATCATTGAAGAGTTCAAGAACTTCTTCATATCAGAAGTAGCACCAGAAACAATTGCAGCAGTTGTAATGGAACCTGTTCAAGGGGAAGGCGGATTTATCGTTCCAAGTAAGAAATTCGTTCAAGAAGTACGCGGCATTTGTTCAGAGCACGGTATTTTATTTGTAGCTGATGAAATTCAAACAGGCTTTAGTCGTACCGGAAAATACTTTGCAATTGATCATTATGATGTCGTTCCAGACTTAATTACGGTATCTAAATCATTAGGTGCTGGTGTACCGATAAGTGGTGTCATTGGGCGTAAAGAAATTATGAATGAGTCTGCACCGGGAGAACTGGGCGGAACATATGCAGGAAGCCCACTAGGATGTGCGGCTGCATTAGCTGTGCTTGATGTAATAGAAAAAGAGAAATTAAATGATAGAGCGATAGAAGTAGGGAAAGTCGTAATGAACCGATTCCAAGAGATGAAAAACAAATATAATTGCATCGGTGATGTGCGCGGCTTAGGGGCAATGTGTGCATTCGAGCTCGTTCAAGATTGCAAGACGAAAGCGCCTGATAAAACACTAGCGTCTAATTTATGTGCAGAAGCAAATAAGCATGGATTACTTCTACTATCAGCAGGAACATATGGAAATGTTATTCGTGTTTTAATGCCATTAGTGATTACAGATGAGCAACTTGAGGAAGGTTTAACAATAATTGAAGAATCATTGCAAGCTTGTTATGAGCAAGCAAATATCGCTCGCGTTTAAAGAATTGGAATAACTTAAAAAAGGGCATAAAGCTTTTCTTTTTAGGCGGAAGAGAGCATCTGGTCATATATAGAATCGATCAGCCCCTTTTCCTGCCCCATGCCAAGCTAAAACAAAGTGAGGGTGTGGTTGCGATAGCATTCTGTATTTTTCAAGGCAGCGAATTATGTGTTGAAAAATATAAATAGATTTGTATAAATAACAAATTGAAAACATTCTAGCTTACTCTATATAAAATGCAGAAAATTCACTTTATAATAAAGGTAGTGAAGTGAATCGATGGATTTAAAGTAAGGGGTGGCTAGGATGGTTGCAGAAAAGGAACGAGTGTTGATGGATTTACAAGATGTATTTGAATATGCATTTGACGAAATTTTTGTTACGGATGATAAAGGAATCGTTGTACGTGTAAATAGCATGTGTGAAAGACATTACCAGCTCTCTGCTAAGGAATTAGTAGGAAAGCATGTAAAAGAACTACAAAAAGAAGGGATTTTTTATCCGTCTGCAACGTTAGAAGTAATTGAAAAGAAAAGGCCAGTTGAACTTGTTCAAACAACGAAATCAGGAGAGTATTTGCATGTTCGTACAAGGCCTGTTTTTGATGATGAGGGAAATTTAAGAAGAGTGATTAGTTATTCTCGTGATCTTACAGAACTCTATCAATTACGTCAAAAGGTAGAGGAAATGGATAATCAGTTAAAAACATATAAAAAAGAATTAAGAGAAACATATGAACACGAAGGACTTATTTTTAAAAGTATCGCTATGCAAAAAATAATCGAAACAATAAAAAAAGTATCAGTAGTAGATAGTACTGTTCTCGTATTAGGTGAGACTGGAGTGGGGAAAAGCCGATTAGTACGCCATTTGCATGAAGTGAGTCACCGGAAGAATGAAAGTTTCTATGAAATTAATTGTGCGGCATTGCCGACGAATTTAATCGAATCTGAGCTTTTTGGATATTCAGGTGGGTCTTTTACAGGTGCAAATCGTGAAGGGAAAAAGGGGCTATTAGAATCAGCGCATAAAGGAACCCTCTTCTTAGATGAAATTGGTGAAATGCCGCTTGAAATTCAAGCGAAGCTTTTGCAAGTATTGCAAGAAAAAACGTTTCGTCCTATAGGCGGAAGAGAATTAAAAAAGGTGGACGTTAGAATTGTAGCGGCAACAAATAGAGATTTAAGTACGATGGTGAAACAAGGAACATTCCGGAAAGATTTATACTATCGTCTGAATGTCATTCCAATTTCAATTCCACCACTTCGGGAGAGAACAGAAGACATTTTGCCGCTCATCTATCATTATTTACAGCATTTTAATAAAAAGTACGGACGGGATGTAAAGTTAGCTCCTAGTACGTTACAAATGTTTGTAGGGTACCCTTGGGAAGGAAATAATAGAGAGATTGAAAATGTAATTGAACGAATTGTTATCACTGCAGATGATTTTGTAATGGTAGAAGATTTGCCACTATCTATGCAAGAGGCCACAGTTGAACAATCCGGACAAAGTCTTTATAGAATGCTGGAAGAGGTAGAGAGAAATATTATTCTTAAAGCGTATAAAACGTATGGATCAAGTTATAAAGTGGCTGAGTTTTTACAAATAAGTCAATCTGCTGCTACTAGGAAGATTAAGAAGTTCATAGAGGAGGAAGAAAACATTGGATAAAAAAGCGACGTTCGTAAACTTAGAGAAAAAAGCGATGTATATAAATGGTGAGTGGATTAAACTGCAAGAACAAATCGAAGTGAATAATCCAGCGACAAAGGAAGTATTTGCAACTGTACCAAAGGGCGGGATTACAGAGGCAAAGCAAGCAGTTGATGCTGCACATGAGGCTTTTAAATTATGGTCAAAATTAACGGCAGCGGATCGCGCAGTAAAGTTAAAAAAATGGTTCACGCTCATTGATGAAAATAAAGAAGAAATTGCAGCAATCATGACGAGAGAGCAAGGGAAGCCGTTTGCAGAAGCACTTGGTGAAGTGAATTATGCAAATAGTTTTGTTGAATGGTACGCAGAAGAAGGAAAGCGAATATACGGTGAAATGATTCCTGCTTCTCATCCGAATAAGCGTATTTTAGTTATGAAGCAACCAGTTGGGGTTATGGCAGCTATTACGCCTTGGAATTTCCCGGCTGCTATGATTACGAGAAAGGTAGCTCCAGCACTTGCAGCAGGCTGTACGGCAGTTGTGAAACCAGCGAGTCAAACGCCATTAACTGCATTGAAGTTAGTTGAATTAGCACATGAAGCAGATATTCCAAAAGGTGTAATAAATATTGTAACAGGTAGTGCAAAAGCAATTGCTGATACGTGGATGGAAGATGAGCGCGTTCGAAAAGTTTCCTTTACAGGATCAACTGAAATTGGAAAAGAATTAATGGCTAGCGCTGCGCAAACGATGAAAAAGGTTTCGCTTGAATTAGGTGGTCACGCTCCATTTATTGTTATGAATGATGCTGATTTAGATAAGGCGGTAGAAGCGGTAATTGGTTCGAAATTCCGTAACGCAGGACAAACGTGTATATGTACAAACCGCATCTTTGTTCAAGAAGAAGTGTATGAAGAATTTGCAGGGAAGTTCACAACAGCTGTAGAGCAGCTTAAAGTCGGAGATGGATTCGGCGAAGGAACAACTGTAGGTCCACTTATTGATGCGAATGCAGTTTCGAAAGTACAAGAACATATTGAAGATGCAATTCAAAAGGGCGGAGAAGTTTTATACGGTGGCCATAAATTTGCAGAGTTAGATGGTTATTTCATTCAGCCAACAGTAATTGGATTGGCAAATGACAAGATGCTTTGTATGAATGAAGAAACATTTGGACCGGTTGCACCAGTTGCGAAATTTAAAACAGTTGAAGAAGTAATCGAACGAGCAAATAATACACCATATGGCTTGGCTGCTTATATTTTCACAAAAGATATTAGCCAAGCATTCCAAATTAGTGAAGCGTTAGAGTACGGAATTATCGGCTTAAACGATGGCCTTCCATCAGTTGCACAAGCACCATTTGGAGGCTTTAAAGAAAGTGGTATCGGCCGTGAAGGAGGCCATTTCGGTATCGAGGAATATTTAGAAATTAAATATATTTCGTTAGGACTATAAGTAGTATACTAGAATCTCTATAAGGTAACAGAGAAGGAGATTCTAGTATGGTATATTGGCTATTATTACTCGTAACAATTATTTTTGAAGTAGCTGGAACGATTGCGATGAAGTTATCGAACGGTTTAACAAAGCTTGTTCCAAGTGTACTTATTTTCGTATTCTATGGAATTTGTTTCAGCGTGTTTGCTATCGTTGTTAAAAAGATTCATTTAAGTATTGCTTATGCAATTTGGTCTGGTGTGGGAACGCTACTTATTACAATCATTAGTGTGTACTTTTTTAAAGAGCATATTAATTTATTCCAAGCATTTTGTATTCTCTTTATTGTTTTAGGAGTAATTGGACTGAAAGTGTCATCGGCATCATAAAAGGCTATCTTCCGGCGTGGAAGATAGCCTTTTATTTTTATTAAAACGCCCAGTTACCTTTACGGAAGATCGGCTCATGTCTTCCATCAGCTGTAATGCCGTCGATATCAAGCTCAGCTGATCCAATCATGAAGTCTTCGTGTGTAATACTAGCATTTGCGCCATTTTCAGCAAGTTCTTCTTTAGACATTGTTTTTCCGCCAATTAAGTTAAATGCATAAGCATTTCCGATTGCAAGGTGGCAAGATGCATTTTCATCAAATAGCGTATTGTAGAATAAAATATTTGTGTTTGAAATTGGTGAATCATGAGGTACTAAAGCTACTTCGCCTAAGAAGTGAGAACCTTCATCTGTTTCTACTAAATGTTTTAAAGCCTCTTCACCAGATTCAGCTTTATAGTCTACGATACGTCCGTTTTCGAATGTTAATGTAAAGTTATCAATAATATTACCTGCAAATGCTAACGGTTTTGTGCTAGATACTTGGCCGTTCACACCTGTTTTAAGAGGCATTGTAAATACCTCTTCAGTTGGAATGTTAGCCATAAATGCTACGTTCTTTTCATTTAAGCTACCAGCACCAGCCCATACATGCTTCTCTGGAAGTTCGATTGTTAAGTCTGTTCCAGGGCCTGTATAGTGAAGAGCTTTATAATGTTTTTCGTTTAAGTAATCTACTTTTGTATGTAGTGTTTCATCATGTTCTTTCCATGCTTCCACAGGATTTTCTAAATCAGCACGAGTAGCTTTGAAGATAGCATCCCATAGTTTTGTTTCTTGTTCTTCTGGCGCTACGTCAGGGAATACTTTTGCAGCCCATTCTTTCGTAGGAACAGAAATTACGCACCAGCTTACTTTATCTGCTTGTACATAATCACGGTATACTTTCATCGCTTCTCCAGCTACTTTATGAGCTGTTGCAATTTTCTTTGGTTCTACACCTTTTAATAGATCAGGATTCTCTGCATAGATGGACATAAATGCAGCGCCTTCTTTTGCTAATTCTTCACGAGCATGTGCTTTCCAAGAAGGGAATTCAGAGAAAGCTTCTTCAGGAGCTAGATCGAACTTTAAGCGTGTTAACGTCTCATCATTCCAATCAACATATACGTGTTTTGCACCAGATTTATATGCTTTTTCTGTAACTAGGCGTACAAACTGTACAGCCTCAAGAGGTGCACTGATTGATAAAGTTTGTCCGGGTTGAATATTAACACCAACATTGACTGCAAGGGCAGCATATTTCTCTAACGTTTGTTCAAATGACATATGTATAATCTCCTTTAGTTTGAAAGATTTCTTACTATATATAATACAAGAAAATTCTAAAAATATATATAAATATAACGTAAAAAGAGAGCTCAAAATGTATTGAGCTCTAATAGTTATTTAATCGAAGAAGCAAATTGTTCTACAGTCGTTGTATGGTGTATGCGAACACGCTTCATTTTTAACAACTCATCAGGTTCACCCTTCGTAATGAATTGTCCAGGCTTCGTTGTTGTTGCAAATTGATAGTGTTTCTTTGTTTCTGCGACAACTTTATCATCTACATGACCGAAAGGATAAGCAATTGCGATAACAGGCTTACCTGTTATTTTCTCTAGCTTTTCTTTTGATCCTTTTAACTCTTCATCATAGTTTGTAATTTTCGGCAAGTCTGCGTGTGTTGCTGTGTGAGATTGTACAGAAAAAATACCTGAATCAACCATTTCTTTTATTTCAGATGTAGAAAGAGCTCCTTCTACATCAACGTTATCAACAATCATATATTCTGTTGCCGCTGGTTTAAATGTATCGTCTTTTAGTTTTTGTAAAACATGAAATGCATTCATATTATTTTTCATACCGTCATCAAATGTAACGAAAATCGGCTTGTTTACTTTATTTATATCGCCCCAGCGTTCAAACGTTAACAAAGTATAACCATTTTCTTTTAAATACTTCATTTGTGCTTCAAAGTTAGCAGGCGATACGAATAAATCTTTAATACCTTGTCCATGATAATCATCAATTGCGTGGTACATAAGAACAGGAACTTTTTGCTCGAAAGTAATAGTAGATTTCGTAAGTGGAATAGTTTTTCCGCCCTCTTTTGTTCCTGTAGCTTCAATTTGATATTCACCGCGTTTTCCTTCAAATTCTTTTATATCAAAGGGAAGTGTAAATTGTTGATTTTTCTCTTTAGAAGAAAAGGATTTAGCACTTTCCTTTCCATCAGCAGTGCGCCAAATTTTATATTGTACTTCGGTTAAAGAATCTTTTATGTCTGTAATATGAATATTTGCGGTTGTAGATTCGTGCGTAATTGGATTATAAGAAATTTTACCTTGTTCCCGCACCGTCTCTTCTTGTTTTTTGACCTCTTGTACCTTTTTCTCTTTTTTAGGTTCTTGGCTTACATTGCTAGTATTACAGCCTACTAGAATAGCAGATGTACATAAAGAAATCGCTGCGTATTTTCTCATAAAATCACCTTCTATTGTGTATTATGTTGCATGCTTACATTAAAATCCCCACCGCTATAAGAGAGGTGGGGATATACCCTTGTTCATCATATCATTTTTAGGTGAATGGTAGGTTAGTGACTTTGAATAGAGGTATTCTTGCGTTTCTTATTTGATTTGATAATGATATAACCTACTACAAAAATAAGAGGGATAATGAATACATAGATTGGCATTCCCCATACATAATAGCTTTTCATGCTTAAAACTAGTAAGTGTAAGAAGTCGAAAAGGGCGTGAGCTTTCATAATATCCTCCAATATATTTTTTACAAATTATAACATTGTTCATTTGTAATTTGTATATTTTGGTAAATAATTTAAGTTAATTTTAAAGTAAGAGAAAGATTTATTAATATGCAATTTTGCATATGTAGAGTAGTTTCTATTAAAATATCAGGATCTTGGACTATAATAAGAACCGCTATAAATGTAAGTAAGAATGATGTACGGAGTGGAGAACAGAAATGAAATATAAAAAACTAGTATATATCCTTTTCATATCGCTATTCATAGTCGGTTGTCAAAGTGAAACGAGTAAAGCGAATAGTGTGGAGGAGTATATTCCACCACACCTTATGAATGCGGAAGTAACGGCGGATATTATGACGATTGAAATGGATCGTGATACCTTAAAAAAAGTAGAGGTTATTACTAAAAAAATGAGTGATCATGTGAAAAATGATAAAGAGTGGTATGTAAACTACATATCGGGGCATATAGATAAACAGGTGAAGCCATATCATCCTAATTTTGGTATTACAGAAGAAGAATATAACTTTTTTAGGAACGCCGTTGAGAATAGTAGTTTATCTAATACAAGTGATGGAAAACTGCAATTTAAACAAAAAAGTAACCATGAGATAGAAATTGTTTCAAGTAAAAACTTAGAGCTATTTCGAAATATAGTAATTGATACGGAGAAAAATATAGTAAAAACTTCGTTTGGAGAATGTCAGTATGTTGGAGAAGAAAAAACATCTTTGGAACAAAAGATAACGGGGCCCTGGCATGGCAAGCAATGGATGCTAAAAGAACAAAATTTAATTTATATATTTTCTTTGGGTAAGCTTGAAGGAGAGGATAAATCCATTATTGATATTTCAGTAAAAGGTATACACGAAGGAAAACTTATTAGTAAAGAGGAAGTAATTGAATTCCGTTCTATTTCATAAGGAATCAAAAAAATCACCTTACTTAAAAGAGTAAGGTGATTTTTTATTAAATAAACAATCCAGCGATTGTTGCAGATAAAATAGAAGCAAGTGTCGATGCAAATAGCATTTTCCAACCGAATTTTGATACGATGCTTCCTTGCTTTTCAGAAAGGGCACGGATTGTACCAACGATTGCGCCAATTTGGCTAATACTTGCAAAGCTAATTAAGAATACAGTAACGATTCCAACTGTACGTGGATCTAATGTTGCAGCAGCGCCTTTTAAATCAAGGATTGCTACAAACTCGTTTAATACAATCTTCGTACCCATAATACCACCAGCTGGGATAATATCATGAGTTGGGATACCCATTAAGAATGCGAATGGAGCAAGTATATAACCGAAGATTTGTTGTAAAGTAACAGCATATCCCATTGCACCTGAAGCTGCGCTAATTACGTAGTTTACAACTTCCATAACACCGATAAAGGCGATCATTAATGCGGCAACGATACCAGCTACTTTTAAACCATCAAGCGCACCGTTAATCATTGCGCCGATAAAGCTGTCTCCGAATAGAGTTCTATCAAATTTTTGAATCACTTCATCTTCCTTTTTCGTATCAACTGGTGTTAATAACGAACAAACGATTAAGCTTGAGAATAAGTTTAGTGGAAGAGCTGCTAGTACATATTTCGCATCTAACATCATTACGTATGATGCTGTAACAGAAGCAGAAACAGAGCTCATTGCAGAACAACAAATGATAAACATACGGTTTTTATTAAAATGCTGTAAATCGTTTTTAATAACGATTAACGCTTCACTTGAACCGAAGAATACAGAGTTTACTGCGTGGAATGATTCAACGCGTGGTAAACCAGTAATTTTTGAAATTGCACCGCCGACAACGCGAACGATGAATGGTAAAACACCTAAATAACTAAAGATAGAAAGTAGTGCTGAGAAAAATACGATAATTAATAATACATTTAAGAAAAAGACAAAATCTCTTTGAATTCCATTAAAGAGAAAATCGACACCTGTCGTACCAAGTTTAATTAGTTTGTTGAAAACTTTACTAATGAAGATGATAATTTGTTGACCAATTTTTGTGCCAAACATAAACCAACCGATTAAAATTTGGAAACCAATCATAATAGCAATTGCACGGAAGTTGATTTTACTTTTGTTGTTTGACAAAGCAAAACATAAACCTAAAACGACAAGAATACCGATAATGCTCATTACATATTGCATGTAGTTGCCCCTTTCAGAAGTTCGTATAAAGTTTTTACATAAAACGCTCGTTATATTACTAAAAATAAAGTAATAGAGGTTTTATGTCATACGTAAGATGTCTGACCTTTTAGAAAAATAAAAATAAAAAAAGACTCCTATGGATTCACTTTCATCTATGAGAGAAAGCTAATCAATAGGAGTCTTTTTATACATAGGCTAATATTCATTAGTTTTCCCCATAGTCCAGCAATTTAAGGTTGCCGGGTAGAAACTCTCGATCCATATTATCGACTATATATGAGGTAACATCGTCCGTATTAAATTAGTAGTAGCGTAACATTACTAGAGAACTATCGTCAATAGCTTTTTTTCTTCCAATAGAAATAGACCATATAAGTATGATAAAATGTAACGCAGTGTTATGAAAAAGAGAGGTCGGAAAATGAGTACAAAAATGACGCCACCAGTTGAAAAAAACGAGTTTATAGATGTAGTGTTTGAAGATTTAACACATGATGGTGCCGGTGTTGCGAAAGTGAAGGGATATCCTATTTTCGTAAAAAACGGATTACCAGGTGAGGAAGCACAAATTAAAATTATTAAAGTGAAGAAAAACTTCGCGTTTGGTCGTTTAATGAAGCTTCATCAAGAAAGTCCATATCGTAAAGATGCAGAATGCCCCGTGTACAACGAGTGCGGCGGTTGTCAGCTTCAGCACTTAACATATGAAGGACAATTAAAAGCGAAAGAAAAACAAGTACGTGACGTTATGCAGCGCATCGGCGGATTAAGTGATGTTCCTGTTCATCCTGTACTTGGCATGAAGAACCCGTGGGTATACCGTAATAAAGCACAAGTACCAATTGGAGAACGTGAAGGTGGACTTGTAGCTGGTTTCTATCGTCAAGGAACGCATGACATCATTAATATGGAATCATGCTTAATTCAGGCGGAAGAAAACGATACATTAATTCAAGAAGTAAAACGTATTTGTGAAAAGCACGGTATTTCGGCTTACAATGAAGAGCGTAACAAAGGAACACTTCGCCACGTAATGGCTCGCTACGGACAAGTAACAGGGGAAATTATGCTTGTCTTCATTACACGTACAGCTGAATTGCCAAATAAAGAAGCAATCATTGAAGAAATCGCAGCGAAATTCCCAGAAGTAAAATCAATCGTTCAAAACGTAAACACGAAACGTACAAACGTTATTTTCGGAGACAAAACGACAGTACTGTACGGATCAGAATATATTTATGACTTTATCGGTGACATTAAATTTGCGATTTCAGCACGTTCATTCTATCAAGTAAACCCAGAACAAACGAAAGTGCTATACGATAAAACGTTAGAATACGCAAAATTAAATGGTGACGAAACAGTAATCGATGCCTATTGCGGAATCGGATCAATCTCCTTATTCCTAGCGCAAAAAGCGAAAAAAGTGTACGGTGTTGAAATTGTTCCAGAAGCAATCGAAGACGCAAACCGAAACGCAGCACTAAACAACATGACAAACGCTGAATTTGGCGTAGGAGAAGCAGAAGTAGTCATTCCAAAATGGTACAAAGAAGGCGTAATCGCCGACACAATGGTCGTAGACCCACCGCGTAAAGGTTGTGATGAAGCACTACTAAACACAATCATCGACATGAAGCCAAAACGCGTCGTATACGTATCGTGTAACCCAGCAACATTAGCACGCGACTTAAAAGTGCTAGAAGAAGGCGGATATAAAACACAGGAAGTACAACCTGTTGATATGTTCCCGCATACGACTCATGTAGAGTGTGTGACTTGGCTTAAGTTGGTATAATAAAAAAGCAGTTGATATAGAAAAATCTATACCATCTGCTTTTTGGTTTATAAAAATACCATTCAGCAACGATTTTAGTTAAAATGAATATTGCTGATTTTCACAAAATATAAATGTCCAAAGGTACTTTTGCTATTTGGCTTTATATTTTTAAATTGAGAGTTTGAAATTGTATTCATATTGAGAGGATTTGAATTTGAAATGATAGATAATTTTTGGAATGATTTACCACGACCATTTTTCGTACTTGCACCAATGGAAGATGTGACAGACGTTGTTTTCCGTCACGTAGTAAGTGAAGCTGGTAGCCCAGATGTATTCTTCACAGAGTTTACAAACTCGGATAGCTATTGTCATCCAGAAGGTATGAAAAGTGTACGTGGCCGTTTAATTTTTACAGAAGATGAGCAACCGATAGTGGCGCATATTTGGGGAGATAATCCTGAATATTTCCGTCAAATGAGTATTGGTATGGCAGAGTTAGGATTTAAAGGTATTGATATTAATATGGGCTGCCCTGTACCGAACGTAGCATCAAGAGGAAAAGGTAGTGGTCTTATTCTACGTCCAGACGTTGCGGCAGAACTTATTCAAGCAGCAAAAGCGGGCGGACTACCTGTCAGCGTAAAAACACGACTTGGCTTTAAAGAGTTAAGCGAGTGGGAGGATTGGTTAACGCACATTTTTAAACAAGATATTGCAAACCTTTCTATTCATTTACGTACAAGAGAAGAAATGAGCCAAGTAGATGCGCACTGGGAACTAATTCCGGAAATTAAAAAATTACGTGACCGTATCGCACCAAATACGCTAATAACAATCAATGGAGACATTCCTGACCGTCAAACTGGAATGGAACTTGCTGAAAAATACGGTATTGATGGCGTTATGATTGGACGAGGAATCTTTAAAAATCCGTTTGCCTTTGAAAAAGAACCGAGAGAGCATAGCAGTAAAGAACACCTTGATCTTCTAAGACTACAGCTTGATCTTCAAGATCAATATGCAGAAGTACTACCACGCTCAATCACAGGGCTTCATCGCTTCTTCAAAATTTATGTAAAAGGCTTCCCTGGAGCTGCTGAACTAAGAAATCAATTGATGAACACGAAATCAACTGATGAAGTGCGTGCGTTGCTTGATAAGTTTGAGGCGAGTGTTGATAAGGATGGAGATAGTGAAACAGTGTAACTTTTGAAAGTTAGAGGGGATAGGGTGTAGCGATTTTATGAGTGTTTGTTCCATTTTAATTAAGGTGAACCGTATCATAAGTAAGTGAGGTATTCTATGTAAAACAAGGGTAAGAAAAGAATACAGGAGAAAATTGAAAATGGCAGGTTGGTCTTGATTTTCACTGATATTATCATGTTTATTTTATTATGCCTATAACTTGGAGGCTATGTGAATGTTAAGTGATCAGACGAGATATTCTAGGCTCGCGAATATAACAAAAATAATAAATACAAAATTAGAACTACGTGAAGTATTGCAGCGTGTAACAATGGCGATATCAGAGGAGATTGTTAGGTGCAACGCTGTTGGAATTTATTTACCCCAGGAAGATGGAACATTTAGAGGGTTTGCAGGAAAACCAGAGACCATAAATGGCGTAACGCTCGATACTCAGGTAATTGATCCTGAAATAGACTTACTGGCAAAAGAAGTTATTGAAACCAAAAAAACCATCTCTATCCCTGATACCTCAAAGGATCATCGGCCGGATCCGAGACCAGTTGATGCGTTCAAAATTAAGTCCTTATTAGCCCTGCCTATCTCATTTGGGCAAGAGTTATTTGGTCTGGTTTTTTTATTTGATTATGGAGCTCCAATGAACTTAACAGATTCAGAAATTCAAAGTGTTGAAGCTTATGTAAATATGGCTGCGGTCGCAATTCAAAACGCAAATAATTTAACACAAAAGGAAAACCTTATTGCCGAGAAGCAGCTGTTACTAGATGTTACCCGTGATTTATCAATGTGTTCCTCGATACAGGAGAGTTTTGATAAATGTTTTTTTTACTTAGGACAGATTTTAGAGAGTAAAAACATGGCTGCCCACCTTTTAGACCAGATAGACAAAACAACGATTAAAACAACGAAGTTAAGCAAGGACTGTGATTGGACAGAAGCGGATTGGATGGAGAAAAGCTATGAAGCCAAGATCCAAGAGGTTATTCAAACAAAAAATATAGATAGTAAGGGTCTACTGATGATTCCATTGGTTTCAATGGGAGAAGTATTAGGGGTAATCGTCGTGGGCAAAGAGGGAAAAGCTCACAATTACGATAATTCCCAAATTCAACTGGCAAAATCTATCGTTGATGCCACAGCTCCTACGTTTTCAAACTTGTTATATATGGATCAACTTGAAAGCATGGTGGAAGAGCGAACGAGGGAACTAGCTGCTGCTAATGAAAAAGTTACAAGTGTGATTGAAATTATTACGGATGGATTCTTTACTTTGAATAATAAATGGGAATTCACGTACGTAAATAAGCATCAATATTTTCCACAAAGAAAAACAGCAAAAGATGTATTAGGTAAGAATATATGGGAGGTCTTCCCGAGTAGCGTCGACGCAGTTATGTATAAGGAATTTCATCGTGCAATGTCAGAGCGAATTACAGTTCATTTCGAATTTTTTTCTATCTCTGATGAATATTGGCACGAAGTTATTGCATACCCGTATGATGATGGTATTTGTTGTATTTTTAAAAACATAACGGAAAAAAAGCAATATGAGCAGGAATTGAAAAGGTTATCCAACATAGATTTAATAGGACAAATGGCAGCAGGTATCAGCCATGAGATCAGAAATCCAATGACAACAGTACGAGGGTTTTTGCAGTTATTAAAAGAAGAGCACACCTATGAGAAACATAATAAGTACTTTAAATTAATGATTGAAGAACTTGACCGTGCCAATTCTATTATTACTGAATTTCTCTCAATGGGTAATACAAAGAAATCGGATTTGCAGATGTTAGATTTAAATTCAATTATCCACGATAGTATTCCTTTAATAAAAATTGATACCTATAATCAAAATAAATATATTCAAGTCGATACAAATGACATTCCGGAATTACTTTTAAATCGTAATGAGATACGGCAATTATTAATAAACCTATACCGAAATGGCTTAGAAGCGATGAGCACAGGGAAAGTTCTAACCATTAGCACCTACAAGGAAGGTCAAAATTGTGTGGTGCTTGCAGTGCGGGATCAAGGAAAAGGTATCAGGCCTGAAGTATTAGAGAAACTGGGTACTCCATTTTACACGACCAAAGATAATGGAACTGGATTGGGATTAGGCGTATGTTATGCTATTGCTACCCGGCATAATGCGAAAATAGAAATTCAAACAGGCTCGGAAGGCACTACCTTTTTTGTTAAATTTAATTATGAAAATAATGAACAATAACCTCATTTAGATTAGTTACGGTGAACCGTACCACAAATAAAAAGAAAAACCTAAGTAAACACAATCAATATATTTCACCTGAATTTTGCGTAACATTCATGTTTGAGTTGCCCACTAAATTAGAGTTGCATAAAAAGAAATGGACTAACCTATATCAGGTTAGTCCATTTTTAAGTGTGTTAATTAATAGTAAATCCCCATCCGTAATTTTGCGCGATTATCCCATCCTTTTTTGCTGTTTTAAAATCATCCCCAAAAGCATTAATCCACCTAAGACTACAAAACCTACCTCTAAAATGTTAAAGTAATAACTTAACGATATTAATTTATACATGCTAAAAGCATTACTATAATCAACATTTCAGGAGGAAATACAATGGCAATGAGCAACAACGATATATTA
This sequence comes from Bacillus mycoides, assembly GCF_000832605.1. Classification (GTDB taxonomy): domain Bacteria; phylum Bacillota; class Bacilli; order Bacillales; family Bacillaceae_G; genus Bacillus_A; species Bacillus_A mycoides. Next base: position 144,194 of record NZ_CP009692.1, on the reverse strand, counting down.
AAAAGAGTAAGATACGCTTTAGATATAAGAGATATAGATATGGTAGAAATCTTTGAACTTGGCGGGATGGAAGTAACGAAAGAGGACGTACTTGATATGCTTACAAAAGTAAAGAGAAGTCCACAACATGAAGCTGAAAATGATGATGTAATCGAAGATGAGTACGTATTAACATGCGACATGATGATGCTAGAGGCATTTTTAAATGGATTTATTACTTTAAAAAGAGGGAAGCAAGATCCGAAACCAGGGCAACCGGCACCTGTACAGAGCAAGGAGAGTGCCAATAACCTTCTTTTAAAGAAAATGAAAATAGCACTATCTTTAACGAGTGAAGATGTGCTTGATATATTAGACAGCGTAGGAGTTATCGTAACAAAAGGAGAATTAGGCGCTTTATTAAGAAAGAAAGGCCATAAGCATTACAAAGAGTGCGGCGATAGATACGCAAGGAATTTCATTAAGGGATTGGCTGTAAAGTATAGAGGATAATAAGTTTGTTAAAGCAGTAAATGATATAATAGATAGAGTAGGGCGTTTGTGTCCTATTCTTTTTTATTTGTAAAATAATACACTAGGTGATGAAATGGTACATACATATTTAGGTGAGACAATTAATTTTCATATAACTTATAAGAAGAAAAAGTCGGTGCGTCTTTTTGTAGATTCGTACGGAAATGTGGAAGTGCAAGCTCCAAAGGGAACACCTGTTGAATACTTAGTCCAGCTGCTAGAGGAGAAATGGGATTGGATTCAGAAAACACGTAAGGAAATGCAGGAGCGAGTGCTTGGTCCACAGGAAAAGGATTATGATCAAGGCGAGGGCTTTCTGTATTTAGGGAATACGTATCCGATACAGATTTCTCAAGATGCAAGTATTACGCAAGACAATGCAGTTTTTGAAGGGGATAAGCTACACATTTATGTGAATGAGCTTAAGGATGAGAAAATCCAGCAGGCTTTAAAACGATTTTACTATAAGCAGTGCAAGGCATTAGTAGAGAAGAGTATTAAAGCGCATCAAAGTAATTTTAAAACAAAACCACGTTCTATTCGTATTACAGATAGTAGTCGTACGTGGGGAACTTGTGATTCAAATCTACAGTTAACGTTTAATTGGAAGCTAGCAATGGCACCTCAAAGGGTAATTGATTATGTAGTTGTTCATGAAATGTGTCATATGGTTCATTTAAATCATGATCGCTCTTTTTGGCGTCTTGTTGGCAAGATAATGCCTGATTATAAGGAAATGGAAAACTGGTTAGCGTTATCTAGTTGGAAGATGACGGTTTAGTTATTACTTTAGATTGTGGAATGAAATAAAGTAGAACCCTAATGAATTAGGGTTCTCTTTGTACATAGATTATCGTCCAAACTTCACAGTGAAAGTATCGTCTATTCTCTCCATCGCATACCCACGATACCCCTCTGAAAGTAACGCTTGCTTTTCACTAACATCACTCATCGGAACACTTTTAACATTCGTCCAATCTCTTTCTGTGTCCTTACGCAATTCCTTCACAAAAACATACCGCATACTACCACCATACTTCTCCTTCAATGCAGCAATTTCCATCCCTTGCGCAAATTTATCCTTTAAACTAGGAATGTTAAAAGGTGCAACGGTGCAGCAAACATAATCATATTTGCTGTCTTCTTTTTGTAATTCATCCATAATGACTGTGGCTAATATTTTTTGCATCCCATTCCCTCGGCAGTTCGGATGAACGTTTGATATTTCTTGATAGATGACGCGGTGTAGTTCGTTTTCTGATAAGCCAATATCAAGTCCTAAATGTTCATCATCAATAGGAGGGACGAGCAGGGCACGAAATGCGATGAGTTCGTTTTTGATAAAAGCCCCGATCATCATGCCGTTTCCTTCTAGAATGTATTGAAATTCTTCTAGCGAGAGTGGTTGTAAACGACCTTTATCTTCTAGCGCTTCAACTATAACGTTTTGTAATGATAAAATTTGTTCCATATGTTCTAAAGATAGTAATGTAACGTGAAATGAATCGTTGTTTTGTTTTAATTTTCCTTCGTAAAGAATCGTCATGTGTTAGTCCTCCTTTAGCGTACAACGTCTTGAAAGACGGTTAATTCTTGTAATGTATTTTCGTTTATTTCAATGCCGAGTCCCGGCTTTTCGTTTAAGCGAATAAATGGTACGTCGTAATGTAAGTTTCCGATGTCTTTCGTGAATTTTAATGGTCCTGTTAGCTCGACGCTAGTAATGATTTTTTTTGAGAAAGCGACATGGAATCCTGCGGAAGAGGCAACAGATGATTCGACCATGGATCCAACTTGGCATTCAATGCCTGCCATTTCAGCTTGATGAGCGAGTTTTACAGCTGGATATATGCCGCCGCATTTCATTAGTTTTATATTCACTTTATCAGCTGCGTCTAATTTAATAATTTGGCGCATTTCACGAGAGCCTTTTAGTCCTTCATCAATCATAAGCGGAAGATCTGTTTTCGAACGAATATGAGCCATTGCATCAATATCATCCGCTACAACAGGTTGTTCAATCCAGTCGATGTTTAAATGTCCTAATGAACGAAGTGCTGTTAATGTGTTTGCGCTATTTTTCCAGCCTTGGTTTACATCAACACGAATCGCGATATCATTTCCTACACGTTCACGTACAGCTTCAATTCGTTTTACATCTTCTTTTACATTCGTGCCGACTTTCATTTTGAAAGATTGGTAACCTTTCTTAATCATAGAGGCAGCTTCCTCAGCCATATTTTCTGGATCGGCGATACTTAAGACGTGAGTGACAGGAAACTCTTCATGATAGCGTCCGCCAATTAATTGATATACAGGTTGATTTAATTTTTTGCCCATTATATCAAAACAAGCGATATCAATCGTAGCTTTCGCAGTAGGAATACCATAAATTGTATTGTCCATCATATCGTGTATTTTTTCGATATTCATTGGATTTTTCCCAATTAGAGCAGGAGCTAGTGTATGTTTTAAAACATGGAAAGTACTTTCCCATGATTCACCTGTAACGTGATCATCAGCAACGCCTTCACCGTAACCGATAATGCCTTCATCAGTTTCCATTTTGACGATAATAGAAGGCATATCAGAATAAGAACCATAACTAATAACAAACGGATCGCGAAGTGGTAAACGAATTGCGTAAAGATGAATAGCTGTAATTTTCATTGAATAAAGACCCCTTCCTGTTTACAATGGTTTTGTACATTTGATATAGTTGACGTTAAATAGTCGTTAATTAATGATAAGGAGTTAGAGAAAATGATGATAAAAATTGCAGTTGTCGGTTCAAAAGAGTTTATGGAGAATCTTTTACCTATTGCTCATAAACTAGAAGAAATAGAGATTGATCCATATATTTACCTTCATCCGGCAGAATCTTCTGAACTATTAAAGCGTTTAAAACCTTGTGATGCTATCTTTTTCTCGGGTGCCCTACCTTATTATATGGCAAAAGAAATAAGAGAACAATTACCAATTCCAAGTGTATATTTGCAGCAAGACGAGACAACTGTCGCATCTTCACTCCTTTCTATAATATACCATCAAAGTATTCAACCTCATAAAATTTCAATTGATTTAGTAGATCGTTCGTTTATTACAAATGTGTTCCATGACATCGGTCTACAAGAAACGCCGCAAGTGATGGATTATGAAAATATGTTATGGAGTAATGATGAAATTAAGAGAATCATTGATTTTCATTTAGCTAAATATCAATCTGGAGAGGTTGATTTAGCTTTAACTAGTATTCACGCTGTCTACGATGAACTTCAAAAAATAGGGATTCCTTCAGAGCGTATGATAGATCCAACGCAATCAATTATACATGGGTTAAAAGATGCAAAAATAAAAGCTGAGTTAGCAAAAAGCCATTCAGCTACTGTTGGTGCTTGTATTATATCCTTTATAGAGTTACAAGAAAGCTCGCTTGAACAATTAAATGTAATTTCAAAAGAATTACGTGGTTCATTTAAACAAGTTGATGAAATGACTTTTATTTTGTATACAACTCGTGGTGATATTGAATTGAGTATAAAAACAAATACGATAGATCGTTTATTTATGAATATAGAAGACGCAGTATCTATTGGATTTGGTTACGGAAAAACAGTAAATGAAGCGGAACAAAATGCAAAAATCGCTCGAGGTTTCGCAAAGAATAATCCGATAGAAAGCTGCTTTTATATACTAACAAGTGATAAAGAATTATTTGGTCCGTTCCCGAAAGAACAGAGAGTACAAAGTTTAAAAAACGATAATCCTGAATTAATGAAAATAGCGAAGGAAACGAAGCTTAGTCCTGCAAACTTGTCAAAAATTATTCAGTTTAGTCAATCGCATCCATCATTGAAATTTACAGCGGCGGATCTTTCTGAGTACTTACAAGTGACTCGGCGATCGACGGAAAGGCTGTTAAAGAAATTAGTTGATTACAGATATGCCAATATTTGCGGCGAGGAAATGCCCTATCAACAAGGGCGCCCTCGTGCAATATATGAGCTAAATTTACCGTTGTATTCGTTTCAAAAATTTTAAGCTTCTAGTTGTGCTTTTTGCTTTTTCAGTAGGTCTGCTTTTTCAATATCAGATAGCTTCGTAATTGTGAAGCCAGTTATACCATAAATGATTGAGATAATAGGTACGATGAAATTCAATATAGCATAAGGAGCATATTCGAATGCACCGACTCCAAGTGTTGCGAGTATAAATACACCACATGTATTCCAAGGTACGAAAACAGAAGTTAATGTTCCACCATCTTCTAATGCTCTGGATAAATTTTTAGAATGTAGTCCTTTTTCTGTGTACGCATTTGCATACATTCTTGAAGGAACAACAATCGAAATATATTGTTCAGAGCAAGTAAGATTCGTTGCAAAGCAAGATGCGATGGTAGAAGCGATAAGTCCTTTTGATGATGTCGCTAATTTTAAAATTTGATTTACAATTGAGCGAAGAATGCCAGTATGTTCTAGTACTCCGCCGAAAGTCATAGCGACAATTGTCATAGAAACTGTATTCATCATAGAGCTTAAGCCACCACGGTTAAATAGTTCATCTACTAGCTTGTTTCCAGTGTCTATGACAAATCCACTTTGGAGTGCACCGACAGCTGATGAGACAGAGCCACCTTGAATAAAGACTTGTGATAAGAATCCTAAAATAACACCTACGAGAATAGCTGGTATAGCAGGGACTTTTTTAGCGACCAATACCATAACGACTACGGGTATAATTAATAGGAAAGGCGAAATAACAAAGTTTTGTTGCAATACTTGTAACGTTTGATCGATGCTTTTTGCATCGATATTGTTATCGCCGAAGCTTCTTCCTAAGAAAGCATAGACGATAAGAGTAATAATTAAACCTGGAATTGTAGTAAATAACATATGACGAATATGTGTGAATAAATCTGTATTTGTTAATCCAGCTGCTAAGTTTGTCGTGTCTGAAAGCGGTGACATTTTATCGCCAAAATAAGAACCGGAAATTATAGCGCCAGCAACCATTGGAGCTGGGATTCCCATACTTAGGCCAATTCCCATTCCAGCAACACCGATTGTTCCCATTGTAGACCAAGAGCTACCGATTGCTAATGCAACGATAGAACAAATAATTGTAATTGAAACTAAAAATAGTGATGGAGTTAAAAGTTTTAAGCCGTAATAAATCATAGTAGCGACGATTCCGCCGCCAATCCAAGCACCGATCGTTAAACCTACAAGAATAATGATAACGATAGCGGGTAATGCAAGGCGAATTCCTTTATACATCGATTCTTCAATGTCATTCCATTTGTAACCGTATCGCCAAGCGACGATCGAAGCAACGGTTGTACCAATAATAAGTGGGACGTGAGGGCTTTGTTCTAATACAACAATTGTAACCATCATAACTGCAACTGTAATGATAATAGGGATTATTGCTATGCCAAAAGGTATTTCTCTTTTCATAAACTGCCTCCTCATTATGTATGTTTGTATTTTTAGAATTGTCGCAAAATAGACGTTATTAAGTTATAATAACTAAAAATAGATATAAGCGTCAATATATAAACAGAAAATATCGAATCTTCTATTTGTATGGATATCTTTATAAGATGAGTTGAAATCGGGTATTAACGGTATTAAAAAATAAACAATTGACTTTTTTCTTAAAATTCAATATGTTCATAAAAACATCTGTTTTTCATAAGTATAATTAATCTGAATGGTTTGTAATTAGGGGAAGGAGAATGAAGCTTTGAAAACATTAGAACTACAAGAGCGTTTAACTGAAATTTTTCAGCATTTACATGAAAACCCTGAAGTAAGCTGGAAGGAATATGAAACGACAGCTTATATTACTAACTTTCTAAAAGAAGAAGGAATTTCATATAAAATATTTGATGATTGCCCTGGCGTGATTGCTGAAATCGGAAGAGGGAATCCAGTTATCGCGATTCGTGCTGATATGGATGCACTATGGCAAGAAGTAGACGGAGAATTTAAAGCGAATCACTCGTGCGGCCACGATGCTCATATGACAATTGTGATGGGCCTTATTTTACAATTGAAAAATATGAGATGGGATAGTGGTACTGTTAGATTTATTTTTCAGCCGGCAGAGGAAAAAGGAAATGGTTCCTTAAAGATGGTAGAGAAGGGCGCCGTGGATGATGCTGATTTCTTATTTGGTGTTCATTTAAGGCCGATTGAAGAACTGCCTTTGAAACAAGCAGCCCCATCTATTCGTCACGGAGCTGCAGCATTTTTAGAAGGGATGATTCATGGAGATGATGCACACGGTGCACGCCCACATCAAGGTATAAATGCAATTGATGTCATTTCGATGATCAATATTGGATTGAAAAATATATGGTTACCGCCGCAGACGTCTTATTCTGTTAAGATGACGAGATGCCAAGCTGGTGGTGATAATCTAAATATTATTCCAGGTAACGGGCACTTTAGTTTAGATGTAAGAGCAGAAAATAACATATTACTAGATGAATTGAAGCGAAGAATAGAGCAAGTAATTCAGTCAGCTGAATCAATGGGATCTAAACTTTCTTATGAGTGGATTGATCTCGCACCAGGAGCTGAAGTGTCAGAAGAAGCTGAGCGTTTCATGCGGAAAGGCATTCTTGAAGTGTACGGGGAAGAGGGATGTACTGGACCACTGTATACGACAGGAAGCGATGATTTCCATTACTATACAGTGAAAAGACCCCATTTAAAAGCTGTCATGCTTGGACTAGGGGCGAACTTACAACCTGGATTACACCATCCGTATATGAAGTTTGATCATAGCTGTATAATGGATGGAGTAGAAATATTGAAACAAACTGTATTGAAAGTATTAGAAGACAGGGGCTAGAAAGCTCCTGTTTTTTTGGTAGGAATTTGTTGTTAAGTCGATATATTTGATTTCGCGATAATATAATTTCACGTACCAATTAATTTGATAAAAATGAGCATTCAGTACGTGGTGTATAATAATAGTAATATTTCTTAATAGGAGCAAACGAATGAACGAACAATATTACGATGCTGTATTAAATATAAAAACTGTCGGCGAGCAAAAAGGATTTAATAAGTCTATGCATTATCACCGTTATGAACCGACGCCATATAGCGGATTAGATGAGTTATTAAATCAATATGAAATAACAAGTAGCGATCGAATTGTAGACTTTGGGTGCGGAAAAGGGAGATTGAATTTTTACATGCACCATAAGTGTGGTGCTTCGGCCGTTGGGATTGAAATGAATGAAGAGTTTTATAAAGAAGCAATGGATAATCGTGATCGTTATGCGCGAAAAGTGAGAAACAGTAAAGATAAAATTCGGTTTGAATGTTGTTTAGCGCAGGAATATGAGATTGATCCACGTGATAACCGGTTTTATTTCTTCAATCCATTTTCTGTACAAGTGTTTATGAACGTAGTGAATAACATTTTGCTTTCGGTAGAGGAAATAGAGAGGGAAGTGGATATTATTTTATACTATCCTTCTGAAGATTATATTTTCTTCTTAGAGAACCAGACTGCGTTTGAATTGAAGAGAGAGGTTAGATTGCCGGGTGCTTATGAGAAGAATGGGAATGAGAGATTTTTAGTGTATAGATTGGAGCGTTAATGTATGGGGGCTTGGGGAGTAGCGATATTGTCAGATGATATTGCTAAAGATATTCAGTTAATTTATAAGGATTTGTTAGGAAATGAATATTCAAATGAAGAAGCAAGTAGGATTGTAATTGAGGAATACCAGACTGAACTAGATGATGAAGAGATTATTGTTTTTTGGCTAGCATTTGCTTGCATGCAATGGAAGTTAGGAAGACTTCAAGAGAATGTTAAACTTGAGGCATTGCAAATAATAGAGAGTGGTGCAGATTTATCCCGCTGGGAGGATGAACCTAAATTACAGAGAAAACGTGAAGTAGTGTTAAATAAACTTAGAGAACAGTTACATTCTCCGCAGCCACAAGCTAAAAAAGTACCGAAGAGATTTATAGCGAATACTTCTTTAAAAGCAGGCGATGCTGTTAGTTACGAATTAGTATCGGGGAATTATATTATTCTTAAAGTCATTGAGATTATTGAGGAATGGTACGGGGATCGATATCCTCTATTTGAAATGTGTGATTGGGAAGGGAAAGAGATTCCTTCAAAAGAACAAATTGACCAATTAGACTTAAAGAAAAGGATTTATGAAGATGGAAAGCAGGAAATAATTAAGCTTGCTATTTATTCTTCAGGAAAAAGAGATACCCCGGCCAAAAGAATACAAGTAGTAGCAGAAGATATAAATGTAGTATTAGATATAGAACCACCGTATGATTTAATATGTTGGAAGGCATTTGACGACCATTTACATACAATGTAATAAAAAAGACGCGCTACCAATAGGTAGCGCGTCTTTTATTCACGTTTATATAATTAGTTACGGATTAAGTAATCAAATGCACCTAAAGCTGCATTCGCACCTGAACCCATAGAGATGATGATTTGTTTGTACGGATTATTTGTACAGTCACCTGCACCAAACACTCCTGGTACGTTTGTAGCGCCGTGCTTGTCTGTTACGATTTCACCGCGAACGCGTTCAACTGTTTCGCCTAACCAGTCTGTGTTTGGCACAAGACCGATTTGAACGAATACACCTTGTAATTCAACATGGTGTACTTCTTCAGTTTCACGATCGATGTAAGAAATACCGTTTACTTTATCAGTACCAGTGATTTCTTTCGTTTGAACGTTTTTCAGAACAGTTACGTTTGGTAAGCTGTTAAGACGTTCTTGTAATACAGCATCAGCTTTTAATTCTGGCATGAATTCAAGAACAGTTACGTGCTTAACAATACCTGCTAAGTCGATAGCTGCTTCAATACCAGAGTTACCACCGCCGATAACCGCTACATCTTTTCCGATGAATAATGGACCGTCACAGTGTGGGCAGTATGCTACACCTTTGTTTTTGAACTCAGCTTCACCCGGTACGCCAACATTACGCCAGCGAGCACCTGTTGAAACGATTACGCTCTTACTTTTCAGAATAGCGCCGTTTTCAAGTTCCACTTCAATAAGTTCTTTTTTCTCTAAACGTTTCGCACGTTGTAGATTCATTACATCGATGTCGTATTCTTTTACGTGCTCTTCAAGGCTTGCTACTAGCTTAGGACCTTCAGTGCGTTTTACGCTGATGAAGTTCTCAATACCCATAGTATCCATTACTTGACCACCGAAGCGCTCAGCAACGATACCAGTGCGGATGCCTTTACGTGCTGCATAAATTGCTGCACTTGCACCAGCTGGGCCGCCACCAACAACAAGAACATCGTATGGATCTTTATCAGAAAGCTCTGATGCATCTGGACCGTTACCCATTTTAGCTAAAATTTCTTCAAGTGTCATACGACCGCTTCCGAAAGATTCGCCATTTAGGTAAACAGTTGGTACTGCCATGATGTCTTTACTTTCTACTTCCTCTTTAAATGCAGCGCCATCAATCATAGTATGTGTAATACCAGAGTTTAGAACGCTCATCACGTTAAGAGCTTGTACAACATCAGGACAGTTATGACAACTTAGGCTGATATAAGATTCAAAATGATATTCGCCTTGAATGTTTTTGATTTGATCGATTAATTTTTGTTCAACTTTTGGAGCACGTCCACTAACTTGTAGTAAAGCTAACACTAATGAAGTAAATTCGTGTCCTAATGGAATACCAGCGAATACGACACCAGTTTCTTCACCAGGGCGATTTACGCTAAAGCTTGGTGTTCTCTCTAGTTCAACTTTTTCTACTGTAATCTTAGATGACATAGTAGCTAATTCATCTACTAGAGATAACATATCTTTAGATACGTTATCGTCTCCTGCGCTTACTTTAAGTAAAATATCGTTCTCCATTAACTGAAGGTATTGGGATAGTTGTGTTTTTATATCTGCATCTAGTATCATTTTGATCGAACTCCTTAGATTTTGCCTACAAGGTCAAGGCTTGGTTTAAGTGTTGCAGAACCCTCTTGCCATTTAGCTGGGCAAACTTCACCTGGGTTGTTACGTACGTATTGAGCTGCTTTAATTTTGTTAACAAGGATGCTTGCGTCACGGCCGATACCGTCAGCATTGATTTCCATAGATTGGATAACGCCGTCTGGATCGATGATGAATGTACCACGAGCAGCAAGACCTTCTTCTTCCATTAAAACGTTGAAGTTTGTAGTGATTGTGCGAGTTGGGTCACCAATCATAATGTATTCGATTTTGCCGATAGTTTCTGAGCTATCATGCCATGCTTTGTGAGTGAAGTGAGTGTCTGTAGATACAGAGTATACTTCAACGCCTAAGTCTTTTAGAGTTGCGTATTGGTTTTGTAAGTCTTCAAGTTCAGTTGGACAAACGAATGTGAAGTCTGCTGGATAGAAACAAACTACGCTCCATTTTCCTTTTAAACTTTCGTCAGTAACTTGGATAAATTCTCCATTATGGTAAGCATTAGCTTTAAACGGTTTTACTTCTGTGCCGATTAATAACATATTAAAATTCCTCCTAAAGGTTGGTTTTGAGCATCGGAAATTAGTTTGCTCATAAAATATATTTTTTAATTAACTATAATAATTCTAATTCGATATTAATTATCATATAGAAGTGGTTATTTTGTCAAGAGAATAAACCAACTTTATACCAATTTAATTAATATTTATTCTCAATTAAGGCTGTTAGGGAATTAAAAGGTAATTTTCAAGTCATAAATTTTCAATGAGTGTTTGAAAGAGTAGTGTGTATGTTAGAGACATGGTGTAAGTATAAATTCTTAGGAAGGAAATATTTCTTAGAAGTTGTGGATTTGAAAAGGAACTGCTTACTTCTATTTTACAAAGAATTGTGCAATAAATAAAACAAAATGTATCGGAATCTTTGTGAACAATTATTGTCATCATAAATATATATAATAAGAAGTATATTGCAATGAGAAATAGAAACATTGACGCTCATTTCTAACAAGATATAATAAAAGCGAGATATGTATTGCAATAGAGAAGATATAGTATAGATTGAAAAAGTTTCAGTCTATTATTTTTTACGACTTTTAGAAAACGTTTACATTTAGTGTGGAGGGGAAACCATGTCTAAGTTCACGAAGTATTTTTTAATGGAAGCTAAAGATGTGATTGCATATGTGCAAGAGAAATTACCTAAGTTCGAGCATGCAAAGGGGCTAAAGTGTAAAGAAATAGGTGATGGTAATTTAAATTATGTGTTCCGCGTTTGGGATGAACAGAAGAACATTTCTGTCATTGTAAAGCAAGCTGGGGATACAGCGCGTATTTCAGATGAGTTTAAGTTGTCGACGAATCGAATCCGTATAGAATCAGATGTTTTGCGATTAGAAGGAGAGTTAGCATCTGGACTCGTGCCAAATGTATATTTGTTTGATAGTGTGATGAATTGTTGCGTGATGGAAGATTTATCAGATCACACAATATTGCGTACAGCACTCATAAATCATCAAATGTTTCCGAGGCTTGCTGATGATTTAACTACTTTTATGGTAAATACCCTTCTATTAACATCAGATGTTGTAATGAATCATAAAGAGAAGAAGGAACTCGTGAAGAATTATATAAATCCTGAGTTATGTGAGATTACAGAGGACCTCGTATATTCAGAGCCATTCACAAACCATAATAAACGCAACGAATTGTTTCAATTAAATGAAGGATGGATTAGGGAGCATATTTATAGTGATAAAGAGCTTCGTATGGAAGTAGCAAAACTTAAGTTTTCGTTTATGACGAATGCACAAGCGCTACTTCACGGTGATTTACATACTGGTTCTGTTTTTGTAAAAAGTGATTCTACAAAGGTTATTGATCCTGAATTTGCTTTTTATGGACCTATGGGATATGACGTTGGGAATATAATGGCGAATTTAATGTTTGCATGGGTGAATGCAGATGCAGTGATGCAATCTGGTATTGAGAAAGATACATATATGAACTGGATAGAATCTACCATGATAGATGTAATTGATTTATTTAAGAAGAAGTTTTTAGACGCTTGGGATATTCATGTGACAGAGATTATGGCGAAGGAAGAAGGCTTTAACCGAGTTTATTTACAATCTGTATTAGAGGATACAGCTGCAGTGACGGGTCTTGAGTTAATTCGTCGTATTGTTGGTCTAGCGAAGGTAAAGGATATGACTTGTATTGAGAATGAAGAGGCGCGTGCTAGAGCGGAGCGAATTTGTCTTCAGACAGCGAAGAAGTTTATTTTACAAGCGAATCAATATAAAACAGGTAGCAGCTTTGTAGAAACGTTAAAAAAACAGTCAATGCATAGTGCGAAATAAGGGGAGAAGATGATGGCAGAGCAATTAATACCAATTCAGTGGAAAGATGATGCTTTAGTGTTATTGGATCAAACGGTATTACCGAACGAAGTAGTCTATGAATCTTTTAAAACGGCTGAGGGTGTGTGGGATGCGATTCAAGTAATGAAAGTACGAGGAGCGCCGGCAATAGGTGTTTCAGCAGCCTACGGTGTGTATTTAGGAGTAAAGGAAGTTGCGGAAAGTTCGGCGGAAGAATTCATAGCGGAAGTAAAAAAGGTATGTGCATACTTAGCGACATCAAGACCGACGGCAGTAAATTTATTTTGGGCGCTTGAAAGAATGGAAAGTGTCGCGAAAGAGAATGCTCACTTATCAATTGCGCAGTTGAAAGATAGATTATTAGAAGAAGCAAAAGAGATTCATAGAGAAGATGAAGAAATTAACCGTCAAATTGGAGAACATGCATTAACATTATTCCATGATGGCATGGGGGTATTAACGCATTGTAATGCAGGTGCGTTAGCAACGACTAAGTATGGAACTGCGACAGCTCCAATGTACTTAGCGAAAGAAAAAGGATGGGACTTAAAAATCTATTCCGATGAAACACGCCCTAGATTACAAGGTTCAACGTTAACGGCATTAGAACTGCAGCGAGCGGGAATTGATGTAACGGTCATTACAGATAATATGGCGGCAATGGTCATGTCACAAGGGAAAATCGATGCAGTAATCGTTGGATGTGATCGTGTAGCAGCAAACGGGGATGTAGCAAATAAAATTGGAACATTAGGTGTTTCGATTTTGGCTAAATATTATAACATTCCGTTTTATGTAGCAGCACCAACGCCGACAATTGATTTGAAAACACTGACAGGAAAAGAAATTCCAATTGAAGAAAGGGATGCTTCTGAAGTGATCAATCGTTTCGGACAATACTCTGCTCCTCAAGAAAGTAAAGTATACAATCCGGCATTTGATGTCACGCCATATGAAAATGTAACAGCGATTATTACGGAAAAAGGAATTGTGAGAGCACCGTTTATGGAGAATTTAAAAAAGTTATTTCAATAAGTAGATAGTTTTTAGAAAAATAGTCATCATAAGTTTCTTACTAGGGGGATGTATATGTTACTGCAAAAAGAAAGAGAAGAAGTTGTAGCGTACGGAAAGAAAATGATTTCTAGTGGTTTAACAAAGGGGACTGGCGGTAATATTAGTATTTTCAATCGTGAACAAGGTCTTGTTGCAATTAGCCCAAGTGGTCTAGATTATTATGAAACGACGCCTGAAGATGTAGTTATATTGAATTTAGATGGTGAAGTGATAGAAGGAGAGAGAAAACCATCAAGCGAATTAGATATGCACCTTATCTATTATAGAAATCGTGAAGATATAAATGCGCTTGTGCATACACATTCTCCTTACGCGAAGACAATCGCATCATTAGGGTGGGAACTTCCTGCAGTATCGTATTTAATTGCTTTTGCAGGCCCGAATGTACGCTGTGCACCGTATGAAACATTTGGTACGGAGCAATTAGCAGAGGCTGCTTTCGAGGGCATGATTGATCGCCGTGCAGTTTTACTTGCGAACCATGGTTTAATGGCCGGAGCGAATAATATAAAAATGGCGTTTACTATTGCAGAAGAAATAGAGTTTTGTGCTCAAATTTATTATCAAACGAAAAGTGTCGGAGAACCGAAATTACTGCCAGAAGACGAGATGGAGAATTTGGCGAAGAAGTTTGAAGGGTATGGGCAGCAGTAAAATGAAATGAAAACACCCTCAAGAAAAAAATCTTGAGGGTGTTTCTCTATGCCTTCTTCAATAACAAATACATAAAGTAAGGTGCACCAATTAAAGCAACGACAATACCAGCTGGAATACCGCTAGGTTCGACGATATTTCGTCCAATTGTATCCGCTAGTAGTAATAACCATCCGCCGATTAAAACGGCGATAGGGATGAATATTTGATGCCTTGGACCTACTAAAGATTTGGCGATGTGAGGAGCCATAAGTCCGATAAAGCTAATGCCTCCTGTTACGGAAACAGCAGCGGCAGCAAGTGCAACGGCTGCGATTAATAAGTATCTTCGTTCTTTTTCAATTTCAATTCCAACACCGATTGCTACTGGCTCGTTTAATGCTAGTATATTTAATCTATTTGCCTTATAGAAAACAAATGGGATTAATACGATTAGCCAAGGAAGCATTGCTAAAACAAATGTCCAGTCATCTCCCCAAATGTTTCCGGCAATCCATTTAGCGATAAAGTCTACTTTCATACGATCTGCAGATGAAATAAGTACAATCATCGCGCCAGATAGTGCAAAGGAAAAACCGATGCCGGTTAATGTTAATCTTATTGGCTGAAGGCCTGTGGATTTGCTATATGAAAATACGTAAATTAGAACAGCTGTTAGAAACGCACCGATAAATCCAACGACTGGTAGTAGGTAAAGAAATGAACCTACGTCTATCGGGAAGTATAGAAAGAAAACAGAAACTGCAACACCAGCACCAGCGTTAATGCCGAGAATACCAGGTTCAGCTAAATCGTTTCGGGTAATACCTTGTAATATAGCACCTGATAAAGCGAGTGCCATACCGGCTAATAATGTAATGACGATTCTAGGTAGCCTTAAAGAATATAAAACGAATTCTTCTTTAAATGAACCTTGTCCCATAAGTGTTGGGATTAATCTGTCATAGGAGAGAGCGGCAGAACCGAGTCCCATTCCAATTACAATTGTTGTGATGGTAAGTATGAGTAATGCAAGTATGATAAGGCGTTGTTTCTTTAGAATAGATTGCATCATGAG
The DNA here is from genome assembly GCF_000832605.1 of Bacillus mycoides. Taxonomy (GTDB): domain Bacteria; phylum Bacillota; class Bacilli; order Bacillales; family Bacillaceae_G; genus Bacillus_A; species Bacillus_A mycoides. Next base: position 128,520 of record NZ_CP009692.1, on the reverse strand, counting down.
AAAGTTCTTCCTCCTTTACGTACAATAAATAGGAAGAATGGTAATCCTACAATTGCGACGATTGCAGCAACTGGTGTTTCATACGGAGCGTTAATTGTACGTCCGATTGTATCTGCGAGCAGCATAAAGGAAGCACCAGCGATCGCTGACATCGGTATAACAAAACGGTAATCTGGTCCAACGATTGGACGAACCATATGAGGTATCATTAAGCCGATAAATGCCATGTTTCCGACAAGCGCTACAGAAGCACCTGCAAGCAAGATAATAATGATAAATAAAATTGTTTTAATGACGATAATCTTTTGACCGAGTCCAACAGCAACTTCTTCACTGAAACTAAGAACTGTTAATTTCTTTGCAAGTAAGATAGCGATAAATATACTTATTGAAATAACCGGAATAATAATTTTTAATTGGCTCCAACTCGTTCCAATTACGCCCCCAGCCGTCCACATTGATACATCTTGTGAAATTTTAAAGTAAATGCCAACACCTTCTGAGATTGCAAGTAGAAATGCTGAAACAGCAGCACCAGCTAATACAATTCGAAGAGGGGAAAGTCCGCCCTTTTTCACCATGCCAATTCCAAATACCATAATAGCGCCAATTGCAGCACCGATAAAGCAAGCTAGTGTTAAGTAAAGGTAGCTTATAGAAGGATTGAAGGCAAGTGTTAGTGCAAGTGCAGCATTTGCGCCACCAGTTAGGCCAAGTAATCCAGGATCGGCAAGTGGGTTTCGCGTTAATCCTTGCATAATTGCACCAGAAACAGCGAGTCCAGCCCCTACAAAAATAGCAGCAACTTCACGTGGTAAACGTATTTCACGAAGGATGGATAGCTTATCTCCTTTAGCAGAGGAAGTAAGTGCTAACCATACGTCTTTTATAGAAGTATCTGCAGCGCCTAACACCATTGCAAACATAAAAATAAGAAAGAATGCAATGATACTCAAAATTAATTTGTATGTAAAAGCGTTGGAACGTAGGTTGTCTTGCTCTTTTTTCATTCGTTTCACATCTTTTCTTTTCATAGAATAAAGGAAGAGGAATTCTTAAATTAAGAATTCCTCATGTTTGTATTATTGACCAAGAAAGCTCTTCTTGAAGAAGTCTAGTTGGAAATCTAATGTAAGTGGATCATTGAAATAGAATTCCATCATGTTTGCTTCATATACACGATTATTTTTTACTGCTGGAATGTTTTTATATGATTCTGTCTCTTGGAATGAGTTATCAGTATCTTTGTTTTTACTTACGATTAAGTAATCACCAGCAAACTCAGGTAATACCTCAGTAGATAATGCGTAGTATCCTTCCTTTAAAGCTTTTTCTTTTACTTTTTCAGGCATTTTTAATTTCATTTCTTGGTAAAGAATTTCTGTTCCGCGGCCCCAGTTTTCGCCGTATACGTAAAGCTGTTTGTTGAAGTTTTCAACAACAGAAACTGTTGCATCTTCACCAATCTTCGCTTTAATGTCTTTTCCAGCTGTTTGTGCGCGTTTCTTGAAATCATCAACCCAAGTTTTTGCTTCTTTTTCTTTATTTAATAATTTACCGATTTCTAAGTGTTGTGTTAAGTAATCAACTTTTCCGTAAGTGTATGTTACAGTAGGAGCGATTTTCTTTAACTTATCAACATTTTTAATATTTGATAAACCAATGATTAAATCTGGATTTAATTCTGCAATCTTTTCAACATTTTCATCTGATACTTCAGCGACATTTTTCAGTTTGCTATCGAAACGTGGGTTTTGTTTAGACCATGAATCTACCCCAACAAGATTTACCCCTAATGACATTACGTTACCAGCGAATGATGATAGGACAACAACACGTTGTGGATTTGCTGGAACTTCTACTTTACCATTTTCAGATTGGTATGTAATTGTTTCTGATTTCTTACCTTTTGCGTCGTTCTTCTTGTCTGTTGAACCGTTGCTACAAGCACTCATAACAAGGACGAACAGAACTGTTAGTGAAATAAATAATTTTTTCATCGTCTTTCTCCTTTTGATAGATGATATGTGATATACAATAAATTGTTTAGTTTTGATCTTTTGAAAAGTTAGTGGTAATACAAAAGTCTTATTAACAATCTTGAACTTGAGATTTTACCATGTAGTATTCACCATAGTAATAGAAGAAGATGTAATCTCACAGTTGCTAATAATTAACAAATTGATAATGATTATCACTATTGATTCTTTAAATACTATAATTTTATATAGGTGTATTGTCAATAGTGATTTTGATTGTAAAATTTATAAAAACAAGTTATATTTTATTGAGAATGATAATCAATTATTAGTAGCTGAGGAGTGACACGAATGAATCAAGAAGAATTGTTTGATGTAACTGTGATAGGCGGAGGACCTGCAGGGCTTTATTCAGCTTTTTATAGTGGACTAAGAGAGATGAAAACGAAAATAATAGAATTTCAACCACAGTTAGGTGGAAAAATACATGTTTATCCGGAGAAAATGATTTGGGATATTGGCGGATTATTACCGGTCACTGGTGAGAAATTAATTGAGCAACTTGTACAACAAGGATTAACATTTCAGCCTGAAGTTGTATTGAATACAAAAATAGAATCAATTATTCGTAATCAGGATGGCATTTTTACGTTGAAAACAAGCTCTGGGGAAGAACATTTTTCAAAAACAGTGATCGTCGCAACTGGGAGTGGTATATTGAATCCACAGAAGTTATCAATTGAAGGTGCTGAGAGATTCGAAGTCTCAAATTTAAATTATACAGTTAAATCGTTAAAACGTTTCAAAGATAAAACGGTAATTATTTCAGGCGGAGGGAACTCCGCAATTGATTGGGCGAACGAATTAGAACCAATCGCGAAAAAAGTTTATTTAACATATAGAAAAGAAGAATTATCTGGTCATGAAGCACAAGTAAAACAACTTATGAACAGTTCAGCAGAATGTTTCTTTAATACATCGATTACAAAATTAATTGCTGGTGATAACCATGAAGCGATTGAATATGTAGAATTAACAAATCATGAAACTGGAGAAGTTTCTCATTTATCTATCGATGAAGTTATTATTAATCATGGATATGAACGCGATATAACATTATTAGAAAATAGTGAGCTAGATGTTGCTATTGTTGATAATTATTATATTGCAGGGAATGCAAATAGTGAGTCTTCGGTAGACGGATTATATGCCGCTGGAGATATTTTAAAGCATGAAGGAAAATTACATTTAATTGCAGGGGCATTCCAAGATGCTGGAAATGCTGTGAATAAAGCGAAACAATTTATTCAACCTGATGCAAGTGAGTACGGAATGGTTTCTTCCCATAATGAAGTATTTAAGAAGAGAAATCGAGAATTGATTAAGCAGATGATGAAATAATAAAGGAACAAGTATACCCCCATTTACATCTCTATTTCTATGGACGAGAGATACAAATGGGGTTTTTCCTGTTTACTATATTTTCAATCATTTTCATGACACCGTTTTCATTAGTTCATGTCATATGAATGTATTTCTATAAAAAGGGAACACAAAGACTTGAACATTTTATTTGTAAATATTTCCAGGGAACAATAAATCTATAGTTGGTTTGTGCGGACCATTATTAAATTATGCTGTCCCTTTTTCCTGTTCATTAGGAAATGGAATATTTAGTATAGACGCAATGTATTGTTTTCCATGTTTTCGAGCTAATGATTCTAATATTTGACGAACGCGTTTTGTAAGATGACCCTGTTTTTTTATAGACTCACAATATGCGTCATAGAAAACGTATTTAGCCCAAAGGAAATCATCTTGTTGGAATAAGAAATGATTTTTGTACCATTCGCCAATTGTATGATAGCAATTGTTTTCATGTACTGCTGCACTTTGTGAAAGAATACGATCGGATAAAGAATTAGATAGATGAGAAATTGTGTTTTCTGTTTCAACTTGTAATGTTTTTTCTAACATTGTAATGATGTGACGAGTAGCCATATGTTAACTCTCCTTTGTGTAAATGGGTAATACCATTCTATATTTAAAAAAATACTTACTATACTATTATACAATATATGGAATGCATCTACCTGCTTTTTAATTTGTATTTACAAAATCTTTTTTATTTGTTTACAAAAATAAAGTAAGATACAGTATATATATGAAAAAATAATAAAGGAATGAACACATTGTATATAACGATAGAAGAGGCTGCGGAGTATTTGAAATTACCAAAATCGTATGTTGAAGACTTAATTCAGCAAAAGAAAATTCGTGCACTGTTTGATGGAAAGCAATATTTAATAAACAAGGAACAGTTTAATACACATTTAGAACAAATGGAGAAATATAAGCAGTTAGTGGAAGAAATATTAAACGAACCAATTCCAGAAGATATGGATGTTAAAGACGAAGATTAAATTTATAAAAGCCCCCGTATTAAGATATGCAGAAATGTATCTTAATACGGGGGCTTTTTATATTAAGGGATGAAAAAGTCATCCGAAATCCCAGAGTTACTTTAAGGGAAAGAAGATTTTATAGGGATTAGTACTATTAGTTAAAAGCATATTTTTTTATACAGGGGACAAACATAGAGAACGTAACCTGTACAGATACATATACTATCAGTGCAAAAGCTTATAAATTAATGGAAGGGGTTTTCTCGTGAGTTTATTTCATTGTGATTTTTTGAATGACTTAATTGGATCTTATGTAAGAGTGAACAGAGGTGGACCAGAATCTCAAAGAGGAATAATAGTAGCGGTATATGCGGACTACTTTGTATTAGAGAATGAAAAAGGGGAGTACCATTACTATCAGATTCGCCACCTGAAAAGCATTACAAAAAATACGAAAGATTGTGGAGCAGCGGATTACGGATGGTTGGAAGAAGATAGTGCAGAAGACTTTGAAACGCTACTTCAAAGCTTCAAATACCGCTGGGTGAAAATTAACCGTGGTGGTCCAGAGAAAGTTGAAGGCATTTTACAAGACGTTTCTTGCGATTATGTAACGTTAATTATAAAAGAAGAAGTTGTATTAATTGCACTATCTCATATTAAAAGTGTTAATTATAACGCACCAGTATGTGGAGAGAGTGATGAGAGTAGCGATGAGAAAAGTGATGGAAATAGCAATAACTCAGGTCGTGCTCGCGCACAAAGACAATCAAGTAGAGGAAGATAATACAGAAAGGGGGATACGAAATTGGAGAGTGTAGTATGCTGTGATCAAATCAAGGGTTTAGTCGGTGAGAATGTAAAAGTAAATCTTCGCGGACCAGAAAGTCGAATAGGTGTACTGTTATCGTTAGGAAAAGATTACCTTACGCTACAATTACCTCATGGAGAAGTAGTGTATTATCAGCTAAAACATGTGAAGAGTCTAGTCAAGAAAGTGAAAGAAACAAAATGTGACGATTACGATGGTTCATATTTCTATTCTGATGAAGATACTTTTTTAGATGTATTAAGTGACTTGAAGTATAAGTGGGTAAAGATTAATCGTGGCGGACCAGAGAGTGTGGAAGGTTTATTAAGTGAAGTGCATGACGGATGTATTACACTAGTAAACGGTGAAGAAGTCATTTATGTAATTAATTATCATATTAAAAGCGTAAATCAAATAGTTAAAAATAAAAAGAATGAAGAAGAATAATGTTTAATAAATAAGAGGGGCATTATGATTGAAAGTGAAGAACGATTTCTTATTTCGCGGTATATGAAAAGGATTTCTTACTATTAAAAGACAGAACATTGCCCCTGATTATTTTTTAGAAATGAATGACAGGAAAATTGTAATTTCATAGAAAGGAGGATATAGATGAATGAGTTAAACAAGAACATTGGGGAAAATATATACGTTAAATTAATTGGTGAAAAAAGATTTAAAGGTGTATTAATTGATGTAGGAAATGATATTGTTGTTCTCTACAATGGAAAAGACTATGTATATATATCTTTATACCATATCCAATATTATAAATTTTTAAGAGAGCATGATGAAGAAATATTAAAACCAGATGTGGACTCTGTAATTAAGAGGGAATCACCTTCAATTTCTTTGAGAAAAGTATTAAGCACATCTAAAGGGCTTTTTACAGAAATTTATGTGGCAGGAAATGCTTCAATACACGGTTATGTTACAAGTGTAATGAACGATTATATTGTTTTTTATAGCCCAGTTTATAAAACGGTATATATATCTTTAAAGCATTTGAAATGGTTAATTCCTTATAAAGAGAACCAAGTACCTTATTCCCTCAATAAAAATGAACTCCCCGTAAATCCATTAAATATTACTTTAGCTAGAACGTTTGAAGAACAGCTTATTAAAATGGCTGGGAGAATTATGGTGTTTGATTTAGGTGAGGAATCTAATAAAATCGGAAAAATGGCGAAAATTGATGAAGGACATATTGAAATATTAAAAGCACGTGACGCAAAAATGTACGTGAATATTCAACATGTGAAATCTGTCCATTGTCCGTAGACTAGTTGAAAGGGCTGGCTTTTTCTTTTATATATGCAGAAGAAAAGGTCGAGCCTATTTGTTTACCGCTATTTGGGTATGAGGGGGAAAGTGAATTGAATATATAAGTATGTTACTGTTTTTTAGTTATGAAGAGGTAATCTTGTCCGAAATTATAAAAAATCTGTACGAGCTATCTTTTATTGTATTCAATTCATTTTTTGAGGAAGTACTGCTCAACTAATCTATTAAAGGGGTTTTGTTTGTGGGGCAGTTTTCAAATGCGTTTTCTATTACATTACTTGGCAGTGCTGGTGGGGCAGCAAAAGCAGTGTTAGCAATTTTGAATCAAGCGGTAGTAAATGAAAAAGATCCAATTTATGAAGTGATAAAGAATGTGAACTTCCATTTGGTGGATATAAAACAAAAAGATAAAAGTTATTATGATGAGTTGTTTCCAAATCTGAAAGATCAGTTTGTTTTATATGAAATAAATCTTCAAGATGTAGTCAAATTTAAACAGCATTTAAAAGAAAAAAGAACGAAGGTTGTTATTGACGTTTCAGGAGCAGATACGATTAGGGTACTGAGTTGTTGTAATGAACTTGGAATTTGTTACATTAATTCAGCTTTGGAAAATGAGGCGGTAGATCAAGACGATAGTTTACTTGGTTTTCAGCTTACGGAAAGGTATACGAGGTTTGAGAAGGAGAAAGAAACATTTACAAATACAAGAGCAATTATAGGCTCAGGTATGAATCCAGGTGTTGTTCAATGGATGGTTGTTGAGCTTATGAAAGAACGTCCAAATGAAAAGCCAAGAGCATGTTATATTGTAGAACATGATAATTCATTTTTGAATGATAAAGAGCTTATAAAACCTCATACACTTTATGCATCATGGGCAGTTGAGCGTTTTCTTGATGAAGCGATATGGAGTTATCCTATGTATATGAGTCATCATCGTTCACTTTACTTTTATGAGGATGTATATGCTTCAGAGTATAAAGTGAAGTTAGGAGCAAAAGAATTTTATGGTTGTTTAATGCCACATGAGGAAGTCTTAATTTTAGGGAAAACTTTTAATATGGAAGTTGGTTTTCTTTATCGGATTAATGAATATACAACAAATTTAATTAGACAAAACTTAGATAAAGTAGAAGATTTATGGAATTGGAATCGTAAAGTATTTAATCCCGCAGAAGAAGAGATTACGGGAGAGGACTTAGTTGGTGTGTTACTCGTTTATGAAAATAGTGAGACGTATATGTATAACGTGATGAATAGCAGCCAAGTTTTTCAAAAGTATAAAACAAATGCAACTTACTTCCAAGTAGGATGCGGAATTTATGCAGGTTTGTGTAGTTTACTTTTAGATCACTTTGACCAAGGTGCTTATTATGTCGAGGAGTTATTATTAAATACAGAAAGTAAGTACGGCGAATATTTAAATTTATATATGAAGGATTTTGTAGTAGGACATAATAATTTTACAGATGGATTGCTACATGATAGGGTAAGGTGGCTATAAATTGTGACTGAAAAGGAAGGAGTTGTATCTCCTTCCTTTTCGTATTAGAAGGTTACATATTGCCCTGAAAGCAATTTCATATTTATAATTTAAAGAGATAACATTTGAAATGTTTATTGGGGATTGATCAAGGGGAGTTTTTATATGAACAAATACAAGAGCTTGATTTATGAAGAAAGAGAAGCTTTAAAAGTATTTATATTATTATTCTATATTATATTCTTTTTATATGACGTTATTTATTGTTTTGTTTATCCCGCTATGAATATTAATGAAGCAAGGGTAGGGTGGCCAGAAGGTGGTATGGGAATAGGTGTATATATATTAGTAATATCTTTATTTCCTATTTCAATATATCTTCAAAAACAAGGTTATGTACATTTTGTGAAATACTTATTTTTAATTGGGTACATGCTTATTGATCTTATTAATAACTTAATGATTTATTTACACAGTGATCGTGTTTTTGAAAATGGAAATATGGTTGAAATATTTTTAATTCTATTTGCACCGATTTTCGTGAACAGAAAATATTTTTATTTCGTTTCCTGTAGTGTAATTGGAAAATATGTATTTTTTACTTTGATATTACAAGATGTAAAAGTTGTGATTCCGCTTGTATTATGTATATTCTTTTTCATCATTTCGCATTCTTTATTAAAGAGATTTCAATCTTATGTAAGGACAGTTGTTGAGATGATGAACAGTATGAAAGAGACAGAAAATTTAGCGGTTATTGGGACTATGTCTACAACAATCGCTCATGAAATTCGAAATCCATTAACAGCTTTAAAAGGATTTACACAAATTCAAAAAGAAAGAAATCCTGAAGATACGATGAGCTATGAGATTATGCTGCAAGAAATTGAGAGAATTAATGGGTTTGTTAGTGAATTGATGTTATTAGGAAAACCGAAACCAACAAATTATGAATGGTGTAATATAGGGGAAATCCTTTTATATGTTGTACAGTTAATGGAAAGCTATGCGACTCAATATAAAGTGAAATTTAATTTGCAAGTAGATGGAAATTTACCCGTTATAAATGGTGATGATAAGCAATTAAAACAAGTGTTGTTAAACATCATCAAAAATGGAATTGAATCGATGCCAGGAGGCGGGAATATTCGGATTCTGGCATATGAAAAAGCTGGAGAGAACTTGTGTATTTCTGTTGAAGATCAAGGTCTTGGGATAGAAAATGAGAAAATAGAAAAGATCGGAAAAGCTTTTTATACAACAAAAGAGAATGGTACAGGTCTTGGATTAATGATTACATATAAAATTATTGAAGAACATCAAGGGAGTATCGCGATTGAAAGTAGTATGGGGATAGGAACGAAAGTGGAAATTTATTTACCAACAGTGTAGTGCATTAGACGAAATTACTTTTCAGAAAAGTGTTCTTGTTGTGTAAATATAAACATTTTATAAAATGTTTCAAGAAGGGTTTTTTTTATAAAAAACTTCGTTTATAATGGAGGAAAATATCGACATAGAGCTTTTAGCTCATGTAACGGTTCAGTAGTGTTATGAAAAGAAAAGAAGGGGTGCACGCGCATCCTTTTTTCTATGCGGATATGATGAAAGGGGTGGTATGATGGAATTAACATTAAATTCGACTGTATGTTTACACACGATTCAATTTCGAAAAGAGCAAAAGAACTATATTGTAAAAGATACGATTACAGGAGAGACATATGAAATGCCGCCACTTTGGATTGATGCACTAGCAATGATGCGTGACGGTTTTTTATTGGGAGAAATTGAGGAGAAATTAAAAGAAGAATATCCAGCAGAAGAAGTAAATATGGTAGCATTTACGAGGCAACTGTTAGAGCTAGAACTTGTCGAAATGGTAGATGGAGAAGAGATAGCTTGTACAAAGAAGAAAGATAAAGATTATTTAGCTTGGATACGACCAAGGGTGGAGCAATTCTTTTTTAACTTAAATAAAAAATATAAAAGCAAAGGTCAAAAGTGATCTTTGCTTTTTTTGTAGACCATGTTTAAAAAATAACAGCGAATGCCCTTGCGAAAGCACCGTCACTATTTTTAATTTTTAAAGGTGCTGCTGAGAAAAAGAATCGTTTCGCTTTAATGGCATCTAAGTTTGTTAAGTTTTCAATTAAGTAAATATTATTTCCTAACAGTATGTGATGAATCGGTGATGTTTCTGTCGTTACCTCATCAGGAGAAATAAAATCTAAACCGACAGATTTTACTTTTAATTGAACTAGTTCTTCAGCTAATTCTTCGGAAAGATAAAACGCTTCTTTCTCATAAGCTTCGGTATTCCATTTATTAGATAGATTGGAATGGAAAATGACAATATCGCCTTCTTTTATGTCGACAGTATGTAATACTTCCTTAGGTAATTTTCGCTCTTGAACATGAGTCACATCGATAAGAACAGCTTCGCCTACAAATTGATTTAGGGGTAATTGATCAATAGTGGTTGCGCCTGAAATGAAATGAGCAGGCGCATCACAATGCGTACCAACATGAACGACAGAATGAAAATTCGTAACTTGATAACCTGTTTCTTCAACGCTTGTAATGGCTTCTAGTTGGATTTTTGGTGTTCCAGGAAATTGAGACATATTATTTTCAAACGTTTGTGATAGATCAATTACTTTCATTTTACATACCTCCAATATATTTTTTTCAAATAATAAAAAGCCCATCCTTCATAATCAAGAAAGATGAGCTTTACATACTAGTTGAGTTTTATCTTCCAAAATGCAATGCATTTTGGAAGAATTAGCACCTATTCAGTTTGCATAAACTGAGGTTGCTGGGCTTCAAAGGACCGGTCCCTCTGCCTCTCTTGATAAAGGTTTATTCGATTTTGAATTCGGAATATTCGTGATATTTAAATTGTAATTCATTTCCTTTTTTCGCGCAATACAAATTAGGTGTTCACCCAAATAAAGTTGCTCGCATATTGTAGCTTATGTAAGTAGACTGTTGCGAAGGAGTGAGTGCAGTGACAGGGAATGTATTAAATTATTATGCCGGTGGAAATACAGCTAGAGGATTTCACAGCTTATACGAAGAGAATTTGAAGGGGCTAGACAGGTTGTTTATTTTAAAGGGAGGCCCAGGAACGGGAAAATCTTCTTTAATTAAGGCAATAGGTCGTGAATGGGTTGAAAAAGGATATGATATTGAACTTTTGCATTGTTCTTCTGATAATAAGTCAGTTGATGGGGTGATTATTCCGAAATTAAAAGTAGGAATTGTTGATGGAACATCACCGCATGTTATTGAGCCGAAAATGCCAGGAGTTATTGAAGAGTATATAAATTTAGGAGTTGCTTGGGACTCAGATAAATTAAGAAAGCAGAAGTTAGAAATTGAACGGTTTGTATTAGAAGCGGGCAAGGCTTTCAAATCTGCTTACGGATGTTTTAAAGAGGCGTTAGTTATACATGATGAGTGGGAGAAAATATATATTAATAACATTGATTTTAATAAAGCAAATGAACTAACAGAACAGCTAATTCAGAAATTATTTGCAGATAAAAAGGGAGAACAATCGATTGTGAAACATCGTTTTTTAGGAGCTGCTACACCGAAAGGAGCAGTTGATTTTGTTCCTAATTTAACAGAAGGATTACCACATCGTTATTTTATAAAAGGACGCCCGGGTTCTGGAAAATCAACAATGCTTAAAAAGTTATCGAAGGCAGCAGAAGAAAAAGGTTTTGACGTTGAAGTATATCATTGCGGATTTGACCCGAATAGTCTTGATATGGTTATCGTAAGAGAATTAGGATTTGCAATTTTTGATAGTACCGCACCACATGAATATTTTCCAAGTCGCGAAGGTGATGAGATTATAGATATGTATACTCTTATTGTTAAACCAGGGACGGATGAGAAGTATGCTACAGAAATTCGTGACGTTTCCATTCAATATAAAGCAAAAATGAATGAGGCAATGTCTTTCTTAGCAAAAGCAAAATCAGTTCGTGATAAATTAGAACGAATTTATATTGCTGCTATGGATTTTTCAAAAGTGGATGCATATAAAGAGGAAATTCAAAAAGAGTTTGAACGAATTACTGCTACTGTAATTGAAAAGAAAAAATAAGTGCTTTATTGAGCTGTCAGAAATTGTCTGACAGCTGTTTTGGTATATAGTAAAATTAGTCGTATATTTGTCGAATTCCCAGGGAAATAATCAAAAAATGGAGATGGTATGAAATGAGAGAGAAAATTGAATTAGAACTAGAGCGAATTGAAAAAGAGAATGGTGTGAAAATTTTATTCGCTGTGGAATCAGGGAGTCGGGCGTGGGGGTTTCCATCGAAAGATAGTGATTATGATGTTAGGTTTGTTTATATACACCCTGTAGATTGGTATTTATCAATCCATGATAAGCGTGATGTAATCGAATATCCAATTAGTGATGATTTAGACATAAGTGGTTGGGATATTAAAAAGGCATTGCAACTATTCACGAAGTCAAATCCAGCTTTACTTGAGTGGATTCGATCACCAATTTTTTATTCGAAAAACTCTAACTTTCCAGAGCAGCTTCAGCAAAAGAGTGAAAAGAATTTTGATCCAAAAGCAACGATATATCATTACTTACATATGGCTTCAAAAAATTATCGTGAATTTTTGCAAGGTGAAAATGTAAAGTTGAAAAAGTACTTTTATGTATTACGTCCTATTTTAGCTTGTCAGTGGCTAGAAGAGAAAGGGACATTACCTCCAGTAGAATTTGACCGATTACTTATAGAACTATCTATAGAACGTAGTGTATTGAATGAGATTGAGAAGTTGTTAGTAAAGAAAAAAGCGGGTACGGAATTAGATGTTGGATTGAAAGTTCAGGCGTTAAATCAATTTTTAGAAGAACAAATTGATTATTATCAGCAATACGTGAAAGGGATTGAAAAGGGATTAGGGATTGATATTGAGAGTTTGAATACATTATTTCGAGATATGTTGTTTGAAGTATATGAAAAAGAGCACAAGTGAGTTTGTGCTCTTTTTTATCCCGCATTAACGGGCAGTAAGACTCCCACCTCAAGATTCGGCTGGAGCGAAGAAGTTAGGTGGGAGGTCAACTGCCCGTAAACGCCCGATTGGTGAGGGCTGATTAAAGTTTCACTTTATTTTGTAGGAATAAAGAAAACAGATATAGCTGCGATAAGACCTGCAAAGGAGAATAAGTAAAAATTCCACGCCAAGTCATATTGCATTGTCATAATAATACCGACAAGAATAGGGCCAGCAATCGCACCAACTCGGCCAAGTCCAAGTCCCCAGCCTAAGGAGGTAGCTCGTATATGTGATGGGAAGTATTGTGTTACATAAGCATTTAATATTTGAGTAATACCGACTGATCCAATTCCAGCAAGACCAATTAAAAGATAAATGATTGTAACAGATGGTTTAATTGTTAATAGTCCAATACATATGGCTGCCATAAGATAGGAGATACTAATAACAATTTTTGCTCCTATACGATCGGCAATCGCCCCAGCAAATAATGCACCGATAGCTGCAGTAATATTTAGTATAAGTAGAAATGATAAACTAGATCCAAGAGGGTATCCTGCCTGGCGCATCATCTGTGGTAGCCAAGTATTTAAACCGTATATTAAAAACATTCCCATTATATAAGTGAGCCAAAAAAGTAGTGTTGCTTTTATGTAATCTTTTGAGAATAACGTAAGAAATCCATTTTTCTTTTGTATATTAGATGGTGTTTCAGGAATTTCATCTTTTACATGGAATTCAATTTGAAAGCGATTAAGAATTTTATTCACTTCTTCTTGTCGATTTCGCGATAATAAAAATTGAATGGACTCAGGTAAATAACGAATAATGAAAGGAATGAGGAGTAGCGGAATCATTCCGATGCCAAACATAATTCTCCATCCGAAATCTTCTAGCATAAACATGGATAAAATAGCGCCTAACACGATACCTAAAGGATAGCCGGTAAACATAAGAGCATAAATAAAAGATTGCCGTTTTTTTGGTGAATATTCAACAGTAAGTGCTGAAGCCGTTGGGATAACACCGCCTAATCCGATTCCTCCGATAAATCGAGATAACCCAAATAATTCAGGAGAAGGAGCAATTGCAGCTAAGCCCATTGTGATAGAAAAAAGGGCTAAACAGCATATAAGTGTCCATTTTCGTCCAATTAGATCTGTAATGGTTCCAACTAGAATAGCACCAATAAACATCCCAAATAAAGCATAGCTGGCAATTGTTCCAGCGTGGGCTGGTGATAGTGCCCAGCTTTTGTCTTCTAGGAGCTTTGGCAGAACGGCGCCGTAAATACCTAAATCATATCCGTCAGCTAGAATGGCTAGCCAACAAATAAAAACAACAAGTTTTGTAATAGAACTTGAAAAGATAGTTTCTGTAGATTCTAGATGAGGTGGAGCAGAAGGTTGCATAGTATTCACTCCTTTTATTTGTAGATGAATATATTATTTTATTTAATGTTAATATTTTCCTGCGTATGTCGAAATTTATATGAAAAGGTGTCATGAAAAATAAAAAAGTTCAACAGGATTCCCGTTGAACTTCTTTGTTTTTTTATTCGTTATCAACTCGCTTTAATGGTTGATCTGCTGGACCTTCCATAACATCCCCATCAATTGAAAAACGGGAACCGTGACAAGGGCAATCCCAAGTACAATCACCGCTATTCCATTCAACTTCACAGCCGAGGTGTGTGCAAGTTGTATCGACGATATGTAATTTTCCTTCTTTATCTTTATAAGCACCTGCTCGTTTACCGTTGACATGTACAACAGAACCTTCGCCAACTTCAAGATTTTCTGGCTTACGTAATGCGGTTTCAATTTTTCCTTCAATTAAGTGTTTAGCAACATCAATGTTCTGAGAGAGGAAAGTTTTTATATCCGGATTTGCATGAAAGCGTGATGGTGCAAACAGTTCTTTATATGAGCTGTGGACTTTTAGAATGGAGTCCTTCAGTAAATGAGCTGCTGCAGTTCCAGTCGTCATTCCCCATTTACGATATCCAGTTGCCACAAATATATTTGGATTCCTTTCGTTAATATGTCCGATATAAGGGAGTTTATCTAGCGTGATTAAATCTTGCGCTGACCATCTATAAGGAATTTCATCTACTCCAAAAGTAGATTCAGCAAAGGAATATAGTGCATCATAATGAAGCATCGTATTAATTCCTTGGCCTGTTTTATGGCTCTCTCCGCCAATCAATATCAACTTTTCTCCATTGCTTGTCGTATAACGTATGGAGCGTTTTGGATCATCGATACTTAAATACATGCCCCCTGGATAATCCGTTTTTGCTTTTATTGCGAGGGCATAGGAGCGTTCTGCGTACATTCGCGTAAAGAAAAAGCTATTAGCATCATAAAAAGGAAAATGTGAACAAGAGACAATATATTTACAAGTGATGCGATGGTCACCCTTTGTAATAACTTGTGGATAATCTCCTTTTTCCACATCAATAGCTGTTGTTTGCTCATAAACTTTTCCACCCATTTCCACAAACTTTTCTAAAAGTGTTTTTAAATAAAGGAGGGGATGGAATTGCGCTTGATTTTTCATCACAAGTGCAGATTGTACGGGAATAGGAATCGACAGGGATTGAACATAGTCACAAGGAATATTTAATTTTTGATAGGCTTCATATTCTTTCGTTAAATTTCGCAGGCCATTATTGGTAGTTGTATATAAATATGAATCTTCATTTGTGAAATTACAGTCGATTTTATATGTTTGTACAGTCTCGTTTATGAATTGTAGAGCTTTACTATTTGATTCGTAGTAAAGCCTGGCTTTTTCAACACCAAAATTGTTTATTAATTCATCATAAATAAGATCATGTTGAGCTGTTACTTTTGCGGTTGTATGCCCAGTTGTTCCATTTAAAACAGAACCAGAATCAATTAAAACGACTTTCATTCCTTCTTTAGCGAGTAAATAGGCGGTGGTAATGCCTGTAATACCAGCTCCGATAACAGCAACTTCTGTCTTTATATTTTCGGATAAATGAGGAAAAGTAGGAAATTGAGTAGATTCAATCCAATAGGATGATGGTAACTGCGGAAATGTGTCATCTGTCATTTTGAAAACCTCCAAATTAGAACAATTTTCCTTTTAATATTTCCATATTATATGGAATTCATGTATGTTGTTTTCGTAGCGTTCTATTCTTACTAAACGAAAGAAAAAATATTTTAATATAATTATTTTATTGGGGCAGTATGAAGAAGTAGGATTTATATAAAGCTAAATTCAAGTGATTCCATTTGTTGATTACATAGAGAGTTCTTGAATAAGATAGAGTCTATGTTGTTTAAGTGGATATGTATATATACCTGATAAAGCCTTATGAAATCTATGCTTTTTCTTTAGTGAAATAAAGTATAATTATAAAAATATAACCAACTTTTATTACTAGGTCATAAAAGTTGTTGACAATATAGAAATTCTATTGTTATGATTCATCATGTGGAAAGGTTGATAGAGAGTAAAAAGAGAAATGTTTTTCATTGATAATAAAAGCGAAAATTAAGTGACGATAGAGTGAGTATATTTTCCTTATGATAAATGCTTTTTGGATCACGTAGTAAAATCAATCTGGAAGCAAGAATTGATATATGCAAGTTGCGCGGGGCGCGGCATAAGAAAGGGGCAAAAGGATGAAGGAGCTTCATACGTTTGGGTGGTATGCAGCACGTGTAGCACCACATTTGCCGAAAAAAGCATTTAAACCAGTTCCTAATCGATTATTTGGTGGACTGGCTTATTTACTTGTGGCATTGGCTGGTTTAATAACGATCGGTGTATTTGAATTGAATGTGTGGGCAAATCTAGGAATTGCAATTGTTCTTGGATTATGTTTTGCTTCACTTGGATTTTTAGGACATGAAATTTTACATGGAACAGTTGTAAGAAAGGCATGGCTTCGTGATTTTTTAGGTGCGATAGCATTTATGCCATTATCAACTGGCCCAAAACTTTGGAGAAAGTGGCATAATGCAACGCATCATGTTCACACACAGCATGAAGAGAATGATCCAGATGCATGGCCGACATTTGAGAAACTGAAAAAGAGTAAGTTTTTGAGTTGGGTATATCGCATGCCTCTTCATGTACGTTCATTCTTTAGTTTCCTGTCACTAACAATTCAATTTACGTTACATTCGACTCGAATGTTCTTTCATTTTATAAAAGAATTTAAGTCATCCAATCAAAAATCTGTATGGCTTCAACTTCTTTTGCCCTGGACAGTTTGGATTAGTTTATTGTTTATTATGGGACCTACAAAGTGGTTCTTTGCATACGTGATTCCGTTGTTAATTGCTAACTTTATTGTAATGGCGTATATCGCAACAAATCACCGCTTAAATCCTATTGTTCCAGTAAATGATCCTTTAGCAAACTGTTTATCAGTAACAGTACCGCGCTGGGTAGACGTTTTACATTTCAATTTCTCATACCATACAGAACATCATCTGTTTCCTGCTATGAGTTCTAAATACTATCCATTAGTAAAAGATAAAATTAAAGAAATGTGGCCGGAACGCTATCACGAAATGCCGATGACAAAAGCTTTGGCAGCACTTTGGAATACACCACGTGTGTATTATCACGGAAGTGAATTAGTTGATCCGCATAGGGAGCATTTCTATGGTTCTTTAGGAAATGGATTGGATCCTCATAATATTTCATATCGTGAGGAACATATAGAGGAAAAAGAGACTATAAAAAAAGTAAATCAATAATAGACATATCTTACGATGAAAAAGCAAGCTCTCTTAGAGCTTGCTTTTTGTTATAAAGAGACTTCTTTCTTGTTCTTCGTCTTGACCTGGACAGAGTTATTTTCTTTTCGTTGTAGTCGTTTTTCTAGAAGACTAACAAGATAAGTAAATAGAAGAACTAGTGCGAGATAGTATACACCAACAATGATATATGTATCTAATTGCTGGAAGTTACCTGCGGCAATTGATAAACCGGATCCCCATAATTCGGACATTCCTACATAAGCGACAAGTGAAGAATCTTTTAATCCAATAATAAATTGGTTCCCTAGAGGGGGAAGAGACAGACGAAATGCTTGTGGTAATATAATCCGGCGCATCGCTAAAGGGTAAGGCATCCCTAAAGAGCGAGCAGCTTCCAATTGTCCACGATCAACGGACTGAATGGATCCGCGGAAAATTTCAGTAATATATGCACCGTTATGGATTGCTAAAGCAATTGCTCCTGCCCAAAAAGGAGTGAAGACAATAATCGATGTAATACCGAAATAGAGAATGGCAATTTGAACAATTAAAGGTGTACCACGAATAATGGCGATATATACATGAGCAATACTATTTAAAACCTTATTGTTAGAGATTCGAAAGAAAGCGACTAGTAATCCAATTAGTGAACCGAGTAATAGGGATGTTAATGTTAATTGTAATGTGACAATAGTAGCCTTTAAGAGTGTGGGATAGGTAGAGATAAAAATTTCAAACATATGTGTCACCTCATATTGTATGGATTTTAGTAGTGAATGAAGTGCCCCACATACAAAGTGGGGCATGATTTATGAAATCTCTAAATGGCTAACTTACTTTGTTTTTGCCTCGTCTCCAAGAATATTACGCCCAAACCATTTTTTACTGATCTTTTCATACGTACCATCTTTAATGATTTCATCTAAAGCTTTATTTACTTTCTCAACCATTTCTTTATCATCTTTACGAATAGCAATTCCCATTTCATCAAGATTTAATGGTTTTCCAGCTTCTTTTATATTTGATTTACCTTCTTTGATCATACGTAAACCGACCATTTGATCAGTGATTACTGCATCAATGCGTCCAGGCTCTAAGTCCATAAGTGCAGTAATATCGCTATCATATTCTGTGATTTGATCTGTATGTTTTGCAACAAGGTCTTTAAAGGTACTAGCTTTTACAACCCCAATTTTCTTACCTTTCAAATCTTCTGGAGAAGAGATAGATGTATTCTTTTTAGCCACAAAAATTTGGGCACCAGAGCGATAATAAGGATTGGAGAAACTAACAGCTTTTAAGCGTTCTTCTGTAATTGCCATACTGCCCAATATAGCATCATATTTTTTCGATTGTAGACCTTGAATTAGCGTTTCCCATGGATTTGTAATAGGAGTGGGTTTCATATTCATTTTTTTCGCAAGTGCCTCACCAATTTCCACATCAAAACCGGCAAGCTTTCCGTCATTTTCTTTATAGTTAAAAGGTTTATATAATCCACTCATCGCATAACGAAATTCTTTTTCACCATTTGAAGAAGAAGTAGCACTTTCCTTACTACAGGCTCCTAGTATGAAGGATGTACATAATGTAATACTCGCAACAATGGTTAATAGTTTTCTTTTCATAAAACCCCTCCTATATATTGATCATACGGATGGTTTTAAGTATGTTACTGAGATATTTTATTTGGACAATTAGTTGTGCACCGTATGGATGTATTTCTTTTCATTTGAAACAGAAGTTACATTATAAAACGTTGCGTAAAAATTGTTTTGCTCGTTCATGTGATGGAGCTGAAAAGAATTGTGCTGGCGGAGCGTCCTCTACAATCTTTCCGTCATCCATAAATATGACGCGATCAGCTACATCTCTTGCGAAATTCATTTCATGAGTAACAATAATCATGGTCATTCCTTCTTCAGCAAGTTCTTTCATAACTTGCAATACTTCTCCAACAAGTTCAGGGTCTAAGGCTGAGGTAGGTTCATCAAATAGCATAATTTTAGGGTTCATAGCAAGAGCTCGTGCAATCGCAACGCGTTGTTTTTGACCACCTGAAAGTAGGTGAGGAGTTACATCCGCCTTATCTTGTAGGCCGACTTTTTGTAGGAGTTGATTCCCAACATCCTTCGCGTCTGCTGTCTCCAATTTTTTTACGTGAATAGGTGCTTCTATGATGTTTTCTAGTGAGGTCATATGAGGAAAGAGGTTAAAGTGTTGAAAAACCATACCGACATTTTCACGGACTTTGTTTAAATTTGAATGCTTCGGATCAATTCGTTCACCTTGTAAGTGAATTTCACCTTCATCGTACATTTCTAAAAAGTTAAGACAGCGAAGTAATGTACTTTTGCCGGAACCACTGGCACCGATTAAAACAACAACTTCTTTTTCTTTTACTTCTAAATCAATTCCTTTTAAAACATCAAGTGAGCCAAATGATTTTACTAGATTTCGAACTTGAATCATACAAAACCCCCAGTCAAAAATATATTTTACAAATGTTGCCCCTTATTTCTGTTATTAGTCATAAATTGTCAGAATCCTTTATTTTTTTGACGGGATTTGATATTCAAGGGAATTATGATTTTTAAAATCTCTATATCTTTCTATAACGAAAATATGGATAATAATATATAGGTAGCACTTATATTGCTTATAAGAAGGGGGAAAGAAGAGATGGAAAAAGAAAGGAAGACATTTTCCTTTGGCTTACGTACACAACTTATGCTATTCACTACAGTTTTAGCTTTAATTACATATTCAACAAGTTTATTTTTTATTTACGTTATATATGATTATTTTCAAAGTTATGTAAGTCAAACTGTTTATAATATTATCGTTATGTTATTAGGTGTAGTATGGTCTGGAATTTTAGCGTATGGGGCAGCAATATTTTTAATTAAACCACTTCGAAAGTTGGAAGAAGCAGCAAGGAAAGCGGCTGATGGTGATATTCGTGAAGATGTCCCGTTGCCAAAAGTAGATGATGAGATTAAATCTTTAAGTGTTGCATTTAATATGATGCTCGAGAACTTAAGAGGTATGGTAAAAAATATTGATACTACATTTTCGTATACAAATAATCAAGTTCAGCAAATTAGAAGACAAACAGGGGAAGCGACAAAGCAAGCACGCGGTGTGTCTGAAACTCTTGCAGAGATTTCTTCTGGCGCCGAGCAATCAGCAGCTTCCATTCAGGCGATTGTTTCAACTGTCGATACAACAACCTCTATTGCGAGTGAAGTAGAAGAAAAAGCAAAAAAGTCCGACGAATTGTCTTTAGAAATGGTTCAAGCTTTAGGACAAAGTACACGTGTCTTTACTTCTTTAATTCAAGGCATTCAAACATTGGCAAAAGAGAATGAAGATTCGATGCAAAATGTACAGAAGTTAGAAGAACGAATGAAACAAGTAGAACATATTGTTTCTGTTGTGAGTGAGATTGCTAGTCAAACGAATTTATTAGCATTAAATGCTTCTATTGAGGCAGCTCGTGCTGGAGAGCATGGAAGGGGCTTTGCAGTTGTAGCTGAAGAAGTACGTAAACTTGCTGATGAAAGCGATCATTCTGCAAGAAATATATCGCAGTTATTACGAAATATGCAAGAGGAAGTGCAACAAGTCGCATTGAAAATGACGGAGCAAGTGAAAACAGCTAAAGAAGAGGCAAAACGAGGAGAAGCTACTGAATTAATTTTAAAAGAAATGTCATCAAGCATTATGGAAGTTGCCGATGCAACTAAGCAAATTAGTAGCTATATGAACGAGCAAGTGAGTCACATTCATCAAACAGGAGCACAGACGAAGGCTGTAGCAGCAATTGCTGAGGAAACATCAGCTGGTTCACAAGAAGTGGCACGTGTGACGTTGCAACAATCTAAAAATATGGTAGTAATCGATCAATTATTAAAGGATTTAGAGAAGCAAGCAGCGGACTTGAAACAAACCATTGAACGATTTTCAATGTAAAAAGGAAGAACAGAATTCTGTTCTTCCTTTTTACGTATGGAAAGGAGGAATGCTTTGTTGAAAACGAAAAACATTACAAGGGTCATATGCTGTCTTCACTTTACGCAACCTTTGAAAATTAGAGCCATAATAACTAGTTTGCCAATTTTTTATGTCGATATCGGGCCAATTGACATAGTCTCCTAGTGTGTAAGGATCTAAGCTTTCCCGTAAATCTTTAACCCAGCGTATATTTCGATTTTCTTCATCGTTGCATTTCCAAGAAGTAATATATTCTTGAGCAATAATTGCCTTGCGGTGGAAATAAGCTGTTTCATTAGGCGAAATGTTTTCTACAGCACCTACGAGTGATTGGTGCCAAATACTCACATCTTTATTTGGTGCATGAGAAAGAAAATATTGTAAGATTTGAATACCTTTAAGAGGGATAGGTTTATATACGTAGGAACCAGAGCGTTTGAATTTTTCAGGAATATTTCCGCTATTAAAGAATTGAACAGCCTTTATATACGGGACTTCATCTATAAAGAGAGAAGGATTACCAGTTTCAAGAAGAGGAGATAATAGATGATAGAGTTCAGAAGGAGAGCCGACAAATTCACCTTTCACCTCGATTTTATTTCGTTGTTTAGAGAATAATTCAATTGATGAAGTGAGGCGTTCATCTATATAAGGTGCCCAGTTTTGCCAAGCTTGAAATGCAGCAATAAAGTCTTTCCATTCCCATGTAAGTGAGAAAATTGATACGTTTTTAATAGGGTGGACTCGAAAGGTTAAGGAAGTAACAATTCCGAAATTTCCACCGCCACCGCCACGGCATGCCCAAAATAGGTTAGGGTTTTTTTGTTCATTTACACGAATGATTTTTGCACCAAATTTCCCGCACGCTTGTACCATTTCGACTTCTACTAATTGATCACATGTTAGTCCAAATAAGCGTGAAAGCATGCCAATGCCACCGCCGAGTGTTAGCCCCACAATTCCGACACTTGCACTTGTGCCAGCTGGTATTGTAACACCATATTTCCAAAGTTCTTTATACACAGTGCCAAGATTTGCACCCGCTTCAATTGTTGCTGTTAATTTTCCTGTACTAACCGTAATTTGCTTCATTTCACTCACATCAATAATAAGCCCGCCATTTAAAAGAGAGGAATTTTCGTAGCTATGTCGTCCACTTCTTAAGCGAAATGGTATATGACGCTCACGTGCCCATTTTAAGGCGTTACACACATCATTTTTATTTTGACAAAAAACAATAATACAAGGAAATTTTGGAATGCTTAAATTTAAATTTATTCGGGCTATGTCATACCCAGGATCCGAGGGAACGACGATACGACCAGTTAATTTTGTTTGTTTCAATTTATATCTCCTTTCTGAAATAATATGAGCTTGTATTAGTATATGAAGAGTGTATTTAACACGCATGGACGAGAAGAAGAGAAGGGTTAGATTTATCCCGTTATTTGCGAGCAGTAAGACAATCCGGCTGAAACAAAGAAGATAGAGCTGCTCGTAAAAGCTCGATTGGTAAGGGCTAATAATCAGCGGGGAATGGACACCTCCTTAACGATTAAAGTTTCACTTTATCTTTGTGAGAAATAAATAAGGCATAAGAATAAGGAAACTACATAGAGTTCAATGAAAACAGTTGCAAACTATTCATATTTTGTTATGATAGTGTTACGAAAACGTTTGCATAAAAAATCCGATGGGATGCAAAAGGAGAGAATTAGTATGAATAAGACATGGTGGAAAGAAGCTGTCGCTTATCAAATTTATCCACGTAGCTTTATGGATTCAAATGGTGATGGTATTGGAGATTTACAAGGTATTATTGCAAAGCTGGATTATTTAAAAGATTTAGGTATAGATGTAATTTGGATTTGTCCAATGTATAAATCACCTAATGACGATAATGGTTATGATATTAGTGACTATCAAGATATTATGGATGAATTTGGTACGATGGAAGATTTTGATATGCTACTAGATGAAGTTCATAAGCGTGACATGAAGCTTATTATTGATTTAGTTATTAATCATACAAGTGATGAACATCCATGGTTTATTGAATCAAGTTCTTCTAAAGACAATCCGAAGCGTGATTGGTATATTTGGCAGGATGGTAAAGACGGCGCGGAACCAAACAATTGGGAAAGTATCTTTAATGGTTCTGCATGGGAATATGATGAAGTGACAGAGCAATATTATTTACATTTATTCTCGCGTAAACAACCAGATTTGAACTGGGAGAATAAAGAAGTTCGTGAAGTTTTATATGATACTGTTAATTGGTGGCTTGATAAAGGTATTGATGGTTTCCGCGTCGATGCGATTAGTCATATAAAAAAAGAAGATGGCCTCAAGGATATGCCAAACCCAAAAGGGTTAAAGTATGTGCCTTCTTTTGACAAACATATGAATGTAAATGGTATTCAGCCATTACTAGAAGAATTAAAAGAAAACACATTTGCTAAATACGATATTATGACTGTTGGAGAAGCAAATGGTGTGAAAGTTGAAGATGCTGATCTTTGGGTTGGAGAAGAGAATGGTAAATTCAATATGGTATTCCAATTTGAGCATTTAAGCTTATGGGATGCAGAAAAGAAGAAAGATCTTGATGTTGTTGAGTTGAAAAAAGTATTAACAAAGTGGCAAAAAGGTTTAGAAAATAAGGGATGGAATGCTTTATACATTGAAAATCATGATAAGCCACGTATTGTGTCTACTTGGGGAAATGATAAAGAATATTGGCGTGAAAGTGCAACGGCTTTAGGTGCGATGTATTTCTTTATGCACGGCACACCGTTTATTTATCAAGGACAAGAAATTGGTATGACAAATGTTCAGTTCCCAAATATTGAAGATTACGATGATGTAGCAGTTAAAAATTTATATCGTGAGAAAATTGCAGAAGGAGTATCGCATCAAGATATGATGGAAATTATATGGGCTTCTTGCCGCGATAATTCACGTACACCTATGCAGTGGAACGATGAGATGAATGCTGGTTTTACAACAAATGCACCTTGGTTTGGCATGAATCCAAATTACAAAGAAATTAATGTTGAAAAGCAAAAAAATGAAGAGAAGTCTATTTTCAATTTCTATAAGAAAATGATTGCCTTGAAAAAAGAGCACGATGTACTGAACTACGGTACGTATGATTTACTTTTAGAAGACGATCCACAAATTTATGCATATACACGTACGTTACAGGATGAAAAAGTCATTGTAATTAGTAATATCTCAAAAGAGGAAGTTGTGTATAATGAGCCTTTATTCGCACTAGAACGCAAACGTTTGCTTTTAAATAACTATGAAGTTGCGGAACATGAAAAAGTAACTACAATCACGTTAAAACCTTATGAAACAAGGGTTTATCGCATTTTATAATAAAAAAGGATGCTCCTTGAGCATCTTTTTTTATGAAAAAAAATAAATTTCTATTGCAATGTGAAAACGCTTTTATTAAAATAGATTTATGAAAACGGTTGCGTAAAGAGGAAAAAGAAACATAAGGAATCGTTTTCATAAGAGAAACAGAAATTATAATTTAAATCATTATGTTGTTATAAATAAAGGGGAGGAAAAACAGATGAAAATTACGTCTTTTGATTTTTGGCAAAAGTTCGGGAAAGCGTTACTAGTTGTTGTAGCTGTAATGCCAGCAGCTGGTTTAATGATTTCCATCGGTAAGTTAATTGGGATGTCTGCTGGGGATGTTAACGCAGTTCATACCATTGCTCGAGTAATGGAAGACATCGGTTGGGCAATTATTACAAATCTACACATCTTATTCGCAGTAGCAATTGGGGGATCTTGGGCGAAGGATCGAGCAGGTGGTGCATTTGCAGCACTATTAGCATTCGTTTTAACAAACAGAATTACAGGAGCTATATTTGGCGTAAACGCTCAAATGTTAACGGATTCAAAAGCGACAGTTTCTTCATTTTTAGCAGGAGATTTACTTGTAAAAGATTACTTTACTTCTGTACTTGGTGCACCAGCATTAAACATGGGAGTTTTCGTAGGGATTATCACAGGTTTCTTAGGAGCTACTTTATATAACAAATACTACAATTATAATAAACTGCCACAGGCATTAGCATTCTTTAATGGAAAACGATTCGTACCATTCGTTGTAATTGTTTGGTCTACAGTCACTGCGATTGTATTATCACTTGTATGGCCATTTATCCAAAGTGGATTAAATGAATTTGGTCGCTGGATTGCAGCATCTAAAGATAGTGCACCAGTTATTGCACCGTTTGTATATGGAACGTTAGAACGTTTATTATTACCATTTGGATTACATCATATGTTAACAATTCCGATGAACTACACAGAGCTAGGCGGAACATATACGATGTTAACTGGCTCAAAGGTTGGACAAATTGTAGCGGGACAAGATCCGTTATGGCTTGCATGGATTACAGATTTAAATAACTTATTAGCAAATGGAGATACGAAAGCATATAACGATTTATTAAATAACGTTGTACCAGCTCGTTTCAAAGCTGGACAAGTTATCGGCTCAACGGCAGCGTTAATGGGGATTGCGTTTGCGATGTTCCGTAATGTTGATAAAGAAAAACGTGCAAAATATAAACCAATGTTCTTATCAGCTGCATTAGCAGTATTCTTAACAGGTGTAACAGAACCAATTGAATTCATGTTCATGTTTATTGCACCAGTATTATATGTTGTGTATGCAATTACAACAGGACTTGCATTCGCATTAGCGGATTTAATTAATTTACGTGTTCATGCATTTGGATTTATTGAGTTAATTACACGTACACCAATGATGATCAATGCAGGTTTAACGAGAGATTTAATCAACTTTGTCATTGTTTCATTAGTGTTCTTCGGCCTTAACTTTACGTTATTCAACTTCTTAATTAAAAAATTCAATTTACCAACGCCAGGGCGTGCAGGAAACTATATTGATAATGAAGATGAGTCAACAGAAGGAACAGGAAATGTACAAGATGGTTCATTAGCAACAAAAGTTATTGATTTATTGGGCGGAAAAGATAATATTGCTGACGTAGATGCTTGTATGACACGTTTACGTGTAACAGTAAAAGATTTAGATGCCGTTGCACCAGAAGCAAAATGGAAACAAAATGGTGCTTTAGGACTTATTGTTAAAGATAAAGGTGTACAAGCAGTATATGGCCCGAAAGCTGACGTATTAAAGTCAGATATTCAAGATATGTTAGGTGCGTAATAATATGAAATTGCTAACTTTAAATTGTCACTCTTGGCAAGAAGAGAATCAAATTGAAAAAATAAAGTATCTTGCTAAAGCAATTCAAGAAGAAGATTATGATGTGATCGCATTGCAAGAAGTAAGTCAGTCTATACAAGCTGAAAATGTATGCGGTAACAAGAAAAAAGATAATTTTGGACTTTTACTGCTAGAAGAGTTAAGAGCATTAAATGTAAAAGAATACAATATTATTTGGGATTTCTCTCATATTGGATATGATGTGTACGAAGAAGGATTAGCAATTATAACAAAGCACAACATTGTAAAGGAAGATACGTTCTTTGTCTCAGAAAATAAGGATACAACGTATTGGAAAACACGCAAAATTGTAAGTGCAACAATTGCTTATAATGATAAGAATATAACGTTTTATTCTTGCCATTTCGGTTGGTGGAATGATGAAGAAGAATCATTCAAAGACCAAGTTGATCGTTTAATGGAGCGTGTAAATAGCAATGAACTTTCCTTCTTAATGGGTGATTTTAATAACAATGCTCGTTTGGAAGGAGAGGGTTATGAGTATACGATGCAAAAAGGTTTATATGACACATATGAACTAGCGATAGAGAAGGATGAAGGAACAACTGTCCAAGGAGAGATTGCTGGTTGGGATGAAAATAAACAAAACTTACGAATCGACCTAATATTAAGCAATCAAAGTAAAACAGTTAATTCTTCAAAAGTCATTTTTAATGGAACAAATCGAAATGTAATTTCTGATCATTTCGGTGTAGAAGTACAATTAGATATATAATAGAAGAAACCCTCACAGATAATGAAAAGCTGGGAGGGTTTTTTGATAAATACAAGTATTCCCAAGAGAAAATACTTGTATTTTTTATGACATTTCCTATATATTTGTTATTATTGAATGTAAAACTAATTTGGTCATTTTGTATGCATACTTTTTTTACTTCGTTATATAATGAAGTAAGTGAAATATTTAATGGGAAAAATAGTATGTTTTCGTTTAATCCACGATGTAGAAAGTGATATAATTGCAAAATGTATGTATCATTTTCCAAAGAAAGAAAAATATATAATTAGGTGATTGCTTATATGAAACAGATTTGGCGTATTTATAAGACAGATTTACGGAATGTAGCCAAACATTGGGCTGCAATTGTTATTGTTTTAGGGTTAATGATTTTACCATCGTTATATGCATGGTTTAACATCAAAGCTTCTTGGGATCCTTACGGAAATACGAAAGGAATCCAGATTGCAGTTTCTAACCAAGATGTTGGATCAAATTTAAGAGGGAAAGATATTAACATCGGGAAAGAAATTGTAGATTCACTTAAGAAGGACAAAAATTTCGGGTGGAAGTTTGTTGATGAAAAGCAAGCAATTTATGGAGTAGAGCGTGGAGATTATTCCGCAAGTATTACTATTCCAAAAGATTTTTCTGAAAAGATTGCAACGGTCTTGAATGAAAATCCACAGAAACCAGAACTTGATTACTATGTAAATGAAAAAGTAAATGCGATTGCACCGAAAATTACAGCTAAAGGTGCATCGGGTCTTACAGAAGAGGTTAGTAAAAACTTTGTTAAAACAGCAAACGGTGAGATTTTTAAAATCTTCAATGACCTTGGAATCGATTTAGAAACTAACTTACCAAGTATCGAGAAGGTAAAAGATCTTGTATTTAAGTTAGAAGCGCAGTTCCCAGAAATGAATACACTTATGGATAAGGCGTTAGATGATGCAACTCGAGCGGAAGATATCGTGAAAGTAGCACAAAAAGATCTACCTGTTGTAGAGAGTGTAATAAATGATGGGCAAGAAGCGTTGACAAATTTAGATAAGTTCTTTGCAAGACAAGATCAAACATTAAAGAATGCTCCAGGAACGATAAGAAATGATTTAGTAGTAGCAAAAGGTGTTATGGATAGCGCAGCTGCATTTACTGACTTTTTAATGAATCCGGGTGTAGATTTAAATATCCCTGATTTTTCTGGAATGAATGGATTACCTGAATTCCCGGCGAGACCGGATCTTTCTAAGTTGAACAATGATGGTTACAAAAGTATAGCGCAAAATATTAATCAAACAGTAAATAATGTTTTAAGTTCATCCCGTGCAGGAACGGCTTATGGGAAAAGTGTTGTAAATGGATTGCAAAATGGAAAATTTGATCCGGAACAAGCAAAGAAAGATTTAAATACGGTATCAGATCAATTGCAATCTCGTACAGAGGGTATTTCGTATCTTATTAATGTATTTACCGAACTTCAGAAATCAGTAACGACTGATTTTGGTAAAAGCTTTTTCCAAGGACGAGTGGATCGTCTGACGAAGCTTAAAGGCGGTATGGAAAATGCAAATAACGGTATTAAAGATATTGTAAATGCTATTGGTACAGGACAAGAAGTAAAGAAAGATGTAACAGATGTAGCTAATCAAAAATTAGATGCAGCAAATGCGTTAATTGATCAAGCTGAAAAAGATTATAATGAAACATTTGTAGCAGATTATAAAAAAGCAGTTAGCACAGTAGATCAAGCTAAAGCTGATGCAAATGAATTATATGATAATGCGAAAGCAGATTACGATAAAGCGAAAAATGGTTTTGAAAGTACTAAATCTAGTTTCCAAAAAGCACTAGAGGATGTACAAAATAGAGGCGTTAACGGTTTAGAAGGTTCGAAGGAAGCCTTAAAAAGTTTGAATGGTCAATTCCAATCTGGAATCGGTTTAATTGATGATATGATTCCAGTTCTAGAAAGTACAAATAAGGTTTTAGCGGATGTAAATAGTGATAAAAACCTTAATAATGGAATTACAAAATTAAACAAAGCGAAAAGCAGCTTACAAAAAGGTGTAGAGGCAACGAATAAGGGGATTACACTTCTTAACAATGGCCAAAAACCTACAAAAGATGTAATTGAAAGTATTAACAACGCTGCGAAGGGCGGATCAGCTCAATTAACAGATGTATTATCGACGTATGATTCAGAAATTGTACCTAACTTTAATACAGCAATTGCTCGTACAAAAGAGATGTCGAAAAATACAACTCAAATTTTAAATGATGCAGACAAAAAGCTTCCAGATGTTAAAAAATTACTAGAGGATTCATCAAAAGGCTTAGTAGACGGTAGAAAGAAATTAGCAGACATTAAAGCTGAAATGCCGGAGACTGAGAAAAAGATTAAAGAATTAGCAGATAAAATTCGTGATTTTGAATCTGAAGAGGATATAAAAGACATCATACGCTTATTAAAGAATGATGTTGAAAAGCAAAGTGACTACTTTGCAAATCCAGTAAATTTAAAAGAGAATAAATTATTTGCAATGCCGAACTACGGTTCAGCAATGTCACCATTCTATACAGTGCTTGCATTATGGGTAGGCGCATTATTAATGGTTTCATTATTAACGGTAGAAGTACACGAAGAGGGCGCGAATTATAAGAGCCATGAAGTTTACTTCGGACGTTTATTAACATTCTTAACGATAGGTCTTTCACAAGCGTTTATCGTATCAATGGGAGATATATTCTTACTCGGTACGTACGTAGTCGATAAGTTCTGGTTTGTGTTATTTAGTTTATTTATTGGGGGAGTCTTTGTTTGTATCGTATACTCACTCGTTTCTATTTTCGGAAACGTTGGGAAATCGATGGCGATTATTTTACTTGTACTGCAAGTAGCGGGATCAGGCGGAACATTCCCAATTCAAATGACACCACCGTTCTTCCAAGCAATTTATCCGTTCTTACCATTCACATATGCAATTAGTGCAATTCGTGAAACAGTTGGCGGAATGCTTTGGGATATAGTAACTAGAGATTTACTTGTGTTAAGTGTTTTCGTAGTAGTTATGATTGTTGCTGCGTTATTACTGAAAACACCAATTAACAAATCAAGTGAAAAATTCGTTGAGAATGCAAAAGGAAGTAAAATCATTCATTAATAAAAAGGTTCCTACCGATAGAGGTAGGAACCTTTTTATTTAATCAAATTTTAATTTCTTTAATGCTTCTGCGAATGGATTGTTTAATGGTTCTTCCTCTTTGTTCTGCTGTTTCATATATTTTTGAACGTCGCGTTTATCAGCTTTGCTGCCGGATTCTTTTTTACGTCTCTCTTGGAATGTAGAAAGTTTCTCACGATAGCCACATTTACATGCGAAAATTTGGCCTGCTCCTTCACCACGAAGTTCTAGTTTCTTTTTACACTGAGGACAGCGTGCATTTGTAGTGCGGGATACATTTTTACGGTGACCACATTCGCGATCTTGGCATACAAGCATTTTACCTTTTTTACCGTTTACTTCTAACATTGGTTTACCACAGTCTGGACAAGACTTCGTTGAAATGTTGTCGTGTTTATATTTCTTATCACTCGATTTAATTTCAGCAACAATTTCTTTCGTATAGTTCTTCATTTCTGAAATGAATACTTCTTTCTTTAATTTTCCTTTAGCGATAGCTTCTAACTTTTGCTCCCATTCACCAGTTAGTGTAGGAGATTTCAGTTCTTCTGGCACTAAATCAAGTAACTGACGGCCTTTTGAAGTAATGTGAATATCTTTACCACGTTTTTCAAGCAAGAACGAATTGAATAACTTGTCGATAATATCAGCTCGTGTAGCTACAGTACCTAATCCACCAGTTGACTTTAACGTGTCAGCAAGTTGTTTGTTTTGCGTATCCATGTATTTTGTTGGGTTTTCCATCGCTGAAAGTAATGTTGCTTCATTAAAACGTGCAGGTGCTTTCGTTTGACCTGATGTTTGGACAATTAGTTTTATGTTTAATGTATCGCCTTTTTCGATGCGAGGTAAGATTTGTTCTTTTACATCATCGCTTGCATCATCATCTTCAAATCGATTTGCATAAACCTCTTTCCAACCAGCATGTAAAATCGTTTTTCCGCGTGCGATGAACGTTTCGTCACCAATTTTCGTGCGCAATGTTAGTTGTTCATATTCAAAGGCCGGGAATAAAACAGCTAAGAAACGTTTTACAACTAAGTCATAAATTTTACGTTCTTTATCTGTGAAAGCTGAGAAGTTTACATAGCTCTCTGTTGGGATAATTGCGTGATGATCACTTACTTTACTATCATCAACAAATGATTTATTAGATTTTACAGGTTTCTGCAATACTTTATGTGCTAAAGGACGGTATTCTCCAACTCCGCAAGCCTTCAGACGCTCTGGAAGTGTTCCGACAATATCAGATGAAATATAGCGTGAATCTGTACGAGGGTACGTTAAAACTTTATGCTGTTCATATAATTTTTGCATAATGTTTAATGTTTCTTTCGCAGAGTAACCAAATATTTTATTCGCATCACGTTGTAGCTCAGTTAAATCGTAAAGACCAGGAGCGAACGATTTCTTTTGTTTTTTATCAATGTCTACAACAGTAGCATTTTGTTTACTAATTTTGTTCACGATTGCATCAGTTTTTTCTTTATTAAAGCTACGGCTATTTCCTTTTGTATCTTGCCAAGTTAGCTTTAATCTCTCAGCTGTTTGAGCTTCGATACCATAGTAAGTTTGAGCTTTGAAATGTTTGATTTCATCTTCACGGCTTGCAATCATGGCTACAGTAGGTGTTTGAACACGACCACAATTTAGTTGGGCATTAAAGCGAGTAGTTAATGCTCGAGTCGCATTAAGTCCGATATACCAGTCAGCCTCTGAACGTGCGACAGCTGAAGCGTATAGATTGTCATATGCTTTTCCTGGTTTTAAATTTGCGAAGCCATCTTTAATTGCTTTATCGGTAACAGATGAAATCCATAGACGTTTAATCGGTTTCTGCATTTTAACTTTATCGATAATCCAGCGTGCGACCAACTCGCCCTCACGACCGGCGTCAGTAGCTATAATGATTTCATTTACATCTTTTCTAAGAAGCTGACTTTTTACAGCGTTAAACTGTTTCCCTGTTTGTTTAATAACGGTTAGTTTTAAACGCTCCGGTAGCATTGGTAAATCTTCTAAATTCCACTGTTTATATTTCACATCATAGCTTTCTGGATCAGCTAATGTAACGAGATGACCTAAAGCCCAAGTAACAATATATTTACTACCTTCAAGATAGCCGTTCCCTTTTTTATCACATTTCAGTACACGTGCGATATCACGTGCAACAGAAGGTTTTTCAGCAATTACAATACTTTTTGCCATATTTAAAAACATCCTTTCAAATTTCCATACGTTAAATATAGCATACATCTTTGTTCTATTCAGTCTTGCTGACGGTTTGAGTTATTGGTGGTGAAATATACGTGTGAGAGTTTTACTTATATAAAGGCGAAGAATGGTTGAACCAGGAGAGTTCTGATCTCTATCATTCTATAAAAGTAAAGAACTTGTTATTTTACTAGAATAAGAGTAGACTTTGAAGTAGATGAATAATAAACACATGGGAGTTTGTGGATGCAAACTGAGAGTATGACTAGTCCGTCATTGACCATTTGAACCTGTTGGATAATGCCAGCGTAGGGAGAGTGTAAAAGCACATGTTCAGGCACTTTGCGTACGCGCAAAGTGCCTTTTTGTGTATCTCCCATTACTATAGTTAGGAGATGAAAAGGATGAATATGAAAGAAATTAGTAAAGTAGTGGATTTGGTGAGAGAGTCTAATCCACTCGTGCATAATATTACAAATGTTGTTGTAACAAATTTTACAGCAAACGGTTTGTTAGCATTAGGAGCATCACCTGTAATGGCGTATGCAAAAGAAGAAGTAGCAGAAATGGCTAGCATTGCGGGAGCCCTTGTTTTAAATATGGGTACACTTCGTCCTGAAGAGGTAGAAGCGATGTTACTTGCTGGTAAATCAGCAAATAAGAATGATGTACCAGTATTGTTTGATCCAGTTGGGGCAGGAGCAACTTCTTATCGAACAGAAGTTGCGAGATATATTCCAGCTGAAATCGATTTAGCTGTTATCCGCGGAAATGCGGCTGAAATAGCTAACGTTATTAATGAGAAATGGGAAATTAAAGGTGTAGATGCTGGTACTGGAAACGGTAATGTTGTAAATATTGCAAAACAGGCAGCGGATGAATTAAATACAGTTGCGATAATTACTGGACAAGAAGATGTTGTTACAGATGGAGAGCGAACTATTCTTATTCGAAATGGCCATCCTATTTTAACGAAAGTTACTGGAACAGGTTGCTTACTAACTTCTGTAATAGGAGCATTTGTAGCGGTAGAAAAGGATTATGTAAAGGCAGCAGTAGCCGCATTAACATTCTATGGAGTAGCAGCAGAAGTAGCGGCTTCGAAAACAGTAGAGAATGGACCAGGAAGCTTTCAAATTGAATTTTTAAATCAGTTAGCGAATACAACTTCAGATGATATTGAGAAGTATGGAAAGATTGAGGTTATACAGTAAGGAGAGGAACTAGATGTCGCGCATTACAATGGATGAAATGTCTAGGTTATTACCAGTATATTTTATTATGGGAAGTAACAATTGTACGAAGGAGCCACTACAAGTATTGAGAGATGCACTAGAAGGTGGTATAACAATTTTTCAACTTCGTGAAAAGGGAGAAGGGGCTTTAACGGGAGAGAAACGTATTGATTTTGCGAAAGAACTACAAGCGCTTTGCAAGGAGTACGGTGTACCATTCATCGTAAATGATGATGTGGAACTAGCCCTCGAGTTAGATGCAGATGGCGTGCATGTTGGACAAGATGATGAAGGAATTACTTCTGTTCGTGAAAAAATGGGTGATAAAATTGTTGGTGTATCTACACATACAATTGAAGAAGCACGCTGGGCGATTGAAAATGGAGCTGATTATTTAGGAGTCGGTCCAATTTTCCCGACGAGTACGAAAAAAGATACAAAAGCGGTTCAAGGAACGGAAGGTCTAAAGTATTTTAGGGAACAAGAGATTACAATACCGATCGTTGGGATTGGTGGGATTACAATTGAAAATACAGCTTCTGTTATAGAAGCGGGTGCGGATGGTGTTTCAGTTATTTCAGCGATTAGCTTAGCGGAATCTGCGTATGAAGGTACGAAGAAATTAGTTGAGGAAGTAAATAAGAGTTTGTAGAGTCGCAAAATGAGTTGTTTCGTTTATCCTGCTATTTGTGGGAGTCTTACGCCGGTAAAAGCCCGATTGGTGCGGGCT
The DNA here is from genome assembly GCF_000832605.1 of Bacillus mycoides. Taxonomy (GTDB): domain Bacteria; phylum Bacillota; class Bacilli; order Bacillales; family Bacillaceae_G; genus Bacillus_A; species Bacillus_A mycoides. The sequence continues at coordinate 93,384 of NZ_CP009692.1, read as the reverse complement.
AATAATCAGTGGGGGATGAACAAAACCCACTGATTAAAGTTTCAATTTATTTAAACAAACGTTTGATTAAAAAAGCACAAACCCTTTAAAATTGTAGGTTTGTGCTTTTATCCCGCTATTCGCCGGGCAGTAAAACTCCCACCTCAAAATTCGGCTTTAGCAAAGAGGTTAGGTGGGAGATCAACTGCCCGTAAAAGCCCGATTGGTGCGGGCTAATAATCAGTGGGGGAAGAACAAAACCCCCCACTGATTAAAGTTTCACTTTATTTAAAACATAATTGAAATTAAGAGCATTCCAATTCCGATAGAAGTAAAGGTTGCGATCAGGCCCGGAATCATAAAGCTATGATTTAAAACATATTTACCAATTCCTGTTGTACCAGTACGGTCAAAGTTAATTGCAGCAACGATTGTCCCGTAGTTTGGAATGAAGAAATATCCATTTACTGCAGGGAACATCGCAATAAGTAATGCCGGCGGAATACCAAGTGATAGTCCGAGTGGCACTAAAGCACGAACTGTTGCTGCTTGGCTATACAGTAAAATAGATAGAATGAATAGTGCAATAGCAAATAGCCATGGTGCACTTGTCACTAAGTGTTGAATTGATCCTTGAATTATATTTAAGTTTCCGTTGAAGAAAGTATCTCCCATCCAAGCGATACCAAAAATAGCAACAACTGCTGTTGCGCCTGCTTTAAAGACGTTACCAGTTACAATGCTTTCCACATTTGGTTTACAGAAAATAATAATGAGAGCAGCAATGGTTAACATGACCATTTCAATTGTGTTTGGCATGGAAAGACGAGCTAACTTCCCGTCAACCATCCATCCCGGACGAAGGGCTTCAAATGAACCAAGAAGTACGACAAGGAAAGTTCCTACTAGGAAAAGGATAACTGATAATTTAGCGCCTTTTACACCCGCAAATTCTTTTTTCTCTTCAAGTTTAGGGATCATTCCCTCTTTTAATCGCTTCAAGTATTCAGGGTCTTCATTTAATTCTTTTCCCATTTTACTAGCAACGAATGCAGCTACCATACAAGCAATAAAAGTAGAAGGGATACTGACTTTTAAAATATCTAACAAGGTGATTTTATAGTCGGCTAACATTGCTAAAAGTGCAACTGTTGCAGCCGATATTGGACTAGCTGTAATTGCCTGCTGGGAAGCGATAACGGCAATTGACATTGGTCGTTCAGGTCTAATTCCTGATTCGCGAGATACTTCGGCGATAACGGGAAGTACAGAATAAGCGACATGACCAGTTCCCGCGCATAGCGTGAATAAATAAGTAACAATAGGAGCAAAAAATGTAATACGCTTTGGATTTTTTCGTAATGCTTTCTCAGCAAGGTAGACAAGGTAATCCATTCCTCCAGCAGCTTGCAAAGCACCGGCAGCTGTAATTACTGCTAAAATCATAAGCATTACATCAATAGGAGGAGCTGTAGGTTGTAAGTGGAAGACGAAAACAAGTATTGCCATACCAACGCCACCCATTACTCCTAGACCAACTCCGCCTAAGCGTGCACCAATAAAAATGCAGAGTAGTAACGTAAGAAATTGTAGCCAAAACATGATAAACTACCTCCGAAATTCGTAAGTTAAGATATATTCGAATAATTTAATTTGAAAGAAAATTAAATTAATATCCGGAATAATCCTTGTGTTGTATACGTTTTTTATTATATAACACAAGAAATGTAACATTCACGAACTTTGTTAAATTATTTCGAAAAAATAATACATTAAAACTTTATATTTAAATCTCTAAATAAGTGGACATTTTAATTTTTATGTTGTAATCTTTGAAAGAGAATATTTAAATTCTCATAGAACTCCCATATCGTTCAACTCGTTCAGCGAGAAAGGCAAACTGATGGAAACATGAGGGCGCAAAACTACAGGGGCTAAGGTCAAATGACTATGCTAGCCAGTTACCGGACGGATAGGGTTGGTTTTGACCAATGCTTTTTCATTGGTCTTTTTTTTATTTGTAAACAAATGAGAATCGTTATCATTTATTGATGAGGTTTATATTTTAATAGTTTTACTTTATACTAAGTTAATTTAGAAAGGTGATGTTAATGGAAAAGTATTGGCACAAGCTATCATTTCTTCAAAAAAATGTATTGTTAACTGTATTAGTTATTTTGACGCTTGTTGGTAGTATGGGGGCGTTAAGTTTTAACATGTTTCAAAATAGTATGATGTCTATATTTGAAAGGCATTCTTTTGAAACAGGAGATACGGTATTACATAAATTAGACGCAGAAATAGTGAGAGATGTTGCAAAAGATCCAACGGCAGAAAGAGAAAAGAGAGAGAAGTTAACAGAGAAATTAGATGAATCAACGGAAGAATTGAACAGTGTTGGACAAACGTATATTGTTGGAGCAAAAGAAAATGAAAAAGGTGAGTTACAAATCGTCGACTTGTCTACAGACTTAGCAAATGTTGTTGAAGTAAAGCCGGGGGACTATTATAAACAACCAGATCTTTGGATGAAAGCATATGATAAGGTAATGAGCACGAAAAAAGCAAACATGACAGTAGTATATGAAGACGCATTAGGATCATGGGTAACGATATTAGAGCCAATTAAAGATGGAGAAGATAATATTGTGGCAATTGTTGCAGCCGATGTAGATGCCTCTATTGTTCCTATTACAAAGGGAAAATTCATTATACAAGGTTTAATGTTTATTTGTATTTCTGTTTTAATTGCAACTGTTATTCAATTCTTAATCGTACGTAACGCACTTGCTCCATTGCGGGATTTACGTGAAGGGTTGCGCAAAGTCGGTGAAGGTGATTTAAGTATTAAATTAGAGGAAAGACCAGATGATATTGGTATTATTAATGCGTATTTTAATAATACCATCGAGAAGTTTAAAGGAATTATAGATAAAGTGAAGCAGACAGCAGAACAGGTTTCCTCATCTTCAAAAGAATTGTCAGTGAGTACGAAAGAGAATAGCATGGCAGTTCAAGAAATCGTAAGTTCTATGGTTGAGTTAAGAGCTGGCGCCCAGTCACAAGAAACTTCAGTACCACAGTATTTAGGTATTGTATATGAAATGGAAGATAAGATGGAAGAGATAACGAATGCTGCAAAACAAATGGCGAAAGAGTCTGAAGGTATAGAGCATCATTCAGAAAAAGGAAATGGTGTTATTAAACAGGCGATTAATCAAATGAACATAATACAAAATGCAGTACAAGATTTATCTTCTATTATTTATTCTTTGGAAGCAAGATCAAAAGAAATTAGTGATATTGTAACTGAAATTACAGGTATTTCAAATCAAACTAATTCGCTAGCTTTACATGCTACTATTGAAGCTTCACGTGCTGAGGAAACTGGAGAGGGATTTGCCGTTGTTGCTGATGAAGTGCGTAAATTAGCAGAGCAGACGGAAGCATCAGCAAAAGATATAGCAAAATTAATTGGGGAAACACAAGCTGGAACGGAAGAAGCTGTTGTTTCAATGCAAAAAGCTTCAAAAGAAGTAGAATCAGGAATTAAACTTGTTGAAAGTAGTGGTGCTTTCTTTGAAAAAATTTCGAAATCAGCACAAACTGTTACCAATCAAGTTAGAGCTGTTTCTAGCAATTCAAGTGATATATTGCAAAATAGCCAAAATATTGTTCGTGTTGTAAATGAACTATCACTTATCGCAAATAAGTATGCGAATAGTAGTAGTAATGTTCAAGAAAGTATGAAAGAACAGGAGATGTCTGTACAAGATATTGCTGAATTAGCTAGTTCTTTAAGTTGGCTTTCACAGGAGTTACAAGAGTTAATTGGGGAATTCAAAAGTTAAATGAAGTGATTATGCATGCTTTTGTTTGTTCAATAAAATAAATCATGCTACAATGAAAACGAATTAAGAACCGGGGAGCCAATTGGCTGAGAGGATGTAAGTATACATCGACCCTCAACCTGATCTGGATAATGCCAGCGTAGGGAGTTACTTTAAAGTGATGTAGCATAAGTTATTATAGAATAACTTGTATACAAGGCTTTCCTACATGGTAGGAAAGCCTTTTCTTTTTTTGAAACCATATTTTGTAAGGGGGATTTTATTATGTCACAACAAGTTACAATTTCATTTTCAGTAGTACCACAAGCGAAGAACAAAGATGTGTATTCCGTTGTTGATAAAGCAATTGAAGTTGTACAACAGTCGGGAGTTCGTTATGAAGTAGGGGCAATGGAAACAACGTTGGAAGGAGAATTAGATGTACTTCTTGACGTCATTAAACGCGCGCAACAAGCTTGCGTCGATGCTGGAGCAGAAGAAGTAATCACTTCTATTAAAATTCACTATCGTCCAAGTACAGGCGTAACGATTGACGAAAAAGTTTGGAAGTACCGTGATGAATATGCAAAACCAGAAGCGATCTAAAATAATCACAACAATTTGGCTTATCCTTCTCATTGCTATATGGGAAGGATCTGTTTCATTATTTAAAATTGAGCCGTGGATTTTACCGAAGCCGTCTGCAATTGTGCAAGAGTTAATTGGAATGAAAGATTTACTATTACCGAATACAGTGCAAACGTTACAGGAAGTAATAATTGGGTTGTTTTTTGCAATTTTACTTGGGACGAGTATTGCTATCATTATGGATGTCATCCCTTTATTTCGGATTTTAATGAATCCATTGCTCGTTATTTCGCAAACAATTCCAATCGTTGTGCTCGCACCATTATTTATTATTTGGTTTGGATACGGAATGTTGCCAAAAGTAATGGTTGTTATTCTTGTTTGTTTCTTCCCAATTGCGCTTAGCATTTTAGAAGGTTTCCAAACGGTAGATAAAAATATGCTGAAACTGTTACAAACAATGAAGGCAACGAAATGGCAAGTTTACCAGAAAGTAAAGTTTCCAGCAGTACTCCCATACTTCTTCTCAGGTTTAAAAATTGCTGTTACATATAGTGTGATGGGGGCGATTATTGGGGAATGGCTTGGTGCCAGCGAAGGATTAGGAGTTATGCTTACAAGAGCAACAAAATCCTTTTTAACGGCTCGAGTATTTGGTGTTGCAGCGATTATCGTCATGGTGACATTATGTCTGTACTTTATTGTTGAATTTATGGCAAGAATAACAGCACCATGGATATACAGAAAGGGCGGCAGAAAATGAAAAAAGGTTTAAAAATTATGTTAGCTGCATTATTAGCAGTAACTGTTGCTGGATGTAATCCGGCGAAGAAAGAAGAAAGTTCAAGTAAAGATAAAAAAGTAAAAGTCGTTTTAGATTGGTTTCCAAATACGAATCATACTGGCTTATATGTAGCGCAAACGAAAGATTATTACAAAAAGCAAGGGCTTGATGTAGAAATTATCCAGCCTGGTGATAATGTAACGGCAGAGCAGATGATTGCTTCTGGGAAAGCAGACTTTGCGATAAGCGCACAAGAAAATGTAACATTAGCTCGTGTTGAAGGAATCCCAGTTGTTTCTGTTGGTGCAATTATTCAGCATAATACCTCTGCTTTTGCATCTCTAAAAAAAGATAATATGACGTCACCGAAAGATTTTGAAGGTAAACGTTATGGCGGCTGGGGGGGACCAGCAGAAGAAGCGACGTTAAAGACGATTATGGAGAAACATCAAGCTGATTTTAATAAAGTTGAAAAAATTATTCTTGGACAAACAGATTTCTTTAAATCAATCGGTCGTGATGCAGACTTTGAATGGATTTATTATGGATGGGATGGAATTGAAGCGAAGCGTCAAGGAAAAGAGTTAAATACAATTATGGTAAAAGACTTAGATCCAGCGCTTGATTTCTATAGTCCTGTTATTATTACAAGTGAAAAGCATACGAAGCAAGATAAAGATTTTGTGAAAAAATTTATGACGGCAACGACAGAAGGTTATGATTTTGCAATTAAAGAACCGAAAGAAGCTGCGGATATTTTAATTAAAGCTGTTCCAGATGTGAATAAAGAATTAGTACAAGAAAGCCAAAAGTGGTTAAGTACAAAGTATCAAGATGATGCAAAAGCGTGGGGAGTACAGAAGGAAGAGATTTGGACGAATTACATGAATTTCTTATATGACAACAAAGTTATTAAAAAGAAAATCGATGTAAAAGATGCCTTTACAAATGAATTCCTTCCAAGTGAAAAATGAGTGGATTACAAATAAAAGATATTGTAAAAGCTTTCGATGGAAAGAATGTATTAGCAAATATTAGTGCGTCTATACAAGAGGGAGAGTTTGTCTCTTTTGTAGGTCCGAGTGGTTGTGGAAAAAGTACATTATTAAATATGATTGCAAGTGTTGAAGAGCCAACGAGCGGAGAAGTGTTTTATAACGAGGAGTATGTAAAAAAACAAGATGTTGTTAGTTATATGCCGCAACAAGATTTATTACTACCATGGCGATCGGCTTTGCAAAATATCGTTCTTCCATTGGAAATCGAAGGGAAGCCTAAAAGACAAAGGCTGACAGAAGGAATGGAAGCATTAAAGCAATTTGAGCTAGATGAATACGCAGATCATTATCCAGATGAGTTATCAGGTGGAATGCGTCAAAGAATTAGTTTCCTTCGTACGTATTTATGTGAAAAGCCAATTATGCTACTGGATGAGCCTTTTGGAAAATTAGATGCATTTACAAAAATGGAAGTACACAGTTGGCTTTTAAATTCTTGGCATCAAGAAAAGCAAACAATTGTTATGGTTACACATGACTTAGATGAGGCAATTTTACTTTCTGATCGCGTATTTATTTTATCTCAAAGACCAGCATCAATAGTTGGCGAGGTCCAAGTGGAATTACCTAGGCCGCGAACGATGGATATGTTAACATCTCTTGAGTTAAAGAAGGATAAGGAAGAAATTTTAAGAGTATTGGCTCCTTACATGAAAAAATAGAAAAAAGTCTTTTAACAGTTTCTTGTATAATTGCTGTTAAGAGGCTTTTTTCTATTGAAGGAGAAAGATGAAATCTATAGGGGAAATAGTGGGTTCATTAACATCGGATAAATTGGAAGAAGGAACAAAAGAAAAAGTAGAGAATAGAATATAACAGAGTGATTTATACTCTTAATATAACAAACGTTAAAGGAGTGAAAGGATAAAATGACTTTATCAACTGTTCTTCAAATGGTTTTAGCTTGATACGGGAGAAGTCTGCCCATTTTTAAAGATGAAGCTAAATTGAAGACAGCAGGTAAAGAACCTTAATCCTTTCTTACGATAATATGTAATGGGTAAGGTGTATTCACCTTACCCATTTTTATATGTATAACTAAATAAGGCTTTATACTGTTGTTCTCTCTATTTAGCTTATGGATCATAAGAAAAGGAGAGAGAAAAGATGAGTATATTAACAGTAGAAAATGTAAGTCATTCATATGGTGAGAAAACCATTTTATATAATACGTGCTTTCGATTATTAAAGGGCGAACATGTTGGGCTAGTAGGGAAAAATGGAATTGGAAAATCAACATTATTACGCTTGTTAACGGGAGAACTTATACATGATGATGGGAAAATTGAATGGTTTCCACATGTGAAGATTGGCTTTTTGCAACAGCATATAGATTTACAAGAAGGCATAACAATTGAAGAATACTTGCAAAGTGCGTTTTCTAACCTGTATGAGTTGGAACGTGACATGTTAAAACTTACAGAAGAGATGGCTGGAGCAGGAGAAGTAGCGAAATTGTTAGTAAGGTATGGAGAGTTACAAACTATATTGGAGAATTCTAATTTTTATCAAATTCATACAGAAATTGAGGAAGTAGCAACAGGCTTAGGCTTGTTTGAAATAGGATTGGAAAAGGATGTTTCAAAGTTAAGTGGTGGTCAGCGGACAAAGTTGTTACTTGGGAAACTCCTTTTAGAAAAAGCGGATGTTTTATTATTAGATGAGCCAACTAACTATTTAGATACAGCACATATAGAATGGTTGCAATCATATTTACAAATGTATGAAAAAGCTTATATTATCATTTCGCATGATGAAATATTTTTGAACAATATTACGAATGTTATTTATCATCTAGAAGAACGAAAGGTTAAGCGCTATGCGGGAGATTATGAAACCTTTTTGCAAAGTTATCAATTACAAAGGAAACAATTACAAGCGGCGTATGCGAAACAACAAAAAGAAATTGTACATTTAGAGGGTTTTATTCAAAAAAATAAAATTCGTAAAGCGAAACAAGCGAAAAGTCGTGAAAAAGTATTAGAGAAAATGAAAAAGGTTGAAAAGGTTAACGATGTACCTCGCGCCCGTTTTGATTTTAATGTTTATACTGAGCCAGTGAGTCGTATATTACAGGTAGAGAAACTGAAAATTGGTTATGGTGAACCGTTATTTCCGGAATTGGATTTTCAAGTGAAAAAAGGGGAAAAGATTGCGATTATTGGTCATAATGGGATTGGAAAAACAACAATGTTAAAAACATTACTAGGACAAATAAAACCGTTAGGCGGCTCAGTTTCTGTTGGGGAACGAGTAAAACCCGCTTATTTTGCACAAGAGGAATTTTCCTCAGAAATAACTGCACTAGAAAGAGTATGGGCAGGGAGACCAGATATGACAAGAAAAGAAATCCGACAAGCATTAGCAAAGTGCGGATTGAAAGAAGAACATGTATTAAAACCTATCCAGTTATTAAGTGGAGGAGAACAAACAAAAGTACGATTATGCGAACTTATCGTAACTAAAAGCAATGTTTTAATTTTAGATGAACCAACTAACCATTTGGATACAGAGACTAAGACGGATTTACAGGAAGCGTTAAAACAATATAAAGGTACAGTTTTAATTGTTTCACATGAGCCCTCTTTCTATGAAGCATGGATAACGAAAATATGGAATATCGAAAAATGGAACGTTTAACAATAATCACAAAGAAAAGGCATTAGCTTTTATGAGTTAATGCCTTTTCTTTGTGATTAACATGATTTTCGAGAACTCTCAAATGAGAATTGTATGAAAAAGAACTCTTATGGTGCGCTTATAAGCGCACCATAAGAGTTCTTTTTCTTTGGTTATATTTATAATAATACTAGATGCCTTTCCCTAATAGGCTACTATCTTTTTTATATATATAGATAGTTTGAAATGGAATGGAAATGATTCCTATATGTAAAGGATAATGTGATTAGTATGGGAAGACAATAGAACTTAAAGGAAATTCATGTAAAATTCAGATGAACTTCACGCGAACTTCATATTAGAAACTAAATATAATTATAATAGGTTATTATAATATAAATTGTGATTTTTCATAAAATTAAAAGTTTGAATTTAGGATAGAGCACTCAAACCTAAATTCAAACTTTAGTGAAATAATTAATGGAGGTTACGTTTAGTTTTCGTTAATGGATGCATTTACAAGTTCGGCGGGATTGCCTGTTCCTGCCCCTCCGATTGTAACTGATCCACCAGGAGGAATTTCACCATTCCATCCTGCATTCGTAATTACGTAATGATTATTTATTTTACTACTAATTTTAGAATCCCAAACTTGTGTTAAATTGCCGTTATAATCAAATTCTAATTTCCAGTTTTTAATAGGGGTCGTTCCGCTATTTTTAATTATAATTGAGAAGTTGTAACCACTTCCCCAATTTGAAGTGACTGAAAAGGTAGCATTGCCATTTCCACCAGGAGGTGTTGTGTTAGCATCATCTGTTTTTATAAGAATAGAAGTAGATTGTGATTTGTTACCAGCAGCATCTTTTGCTAATACTGAAAATGTGTATTCTGTATTAGGTTTCAAGTTTTTAATTGTAATGCTATTTGTTGTTGTACTCCATTTCTCTTCTCCGGCAGTAATTTCATATTCAGTAACGCCTACGTTATCAGTAGATGCAGTCCAGTTTAATTGAACTGAGTTTGAATTTTTATTTGTAACAGCAATATTTTTTACGTTTGTTGGTGGTTCAGTATCTTTTTGAGTAATAGGTCCACCAAGTAATTCTTTTACTAGCGTATCAAGTAATTTTGGTCCACTACAACTATATTTTGGACTTGTACGGCAATCCCCGCTTAGTTCCCAAAACATTGCGCCACTTAAACCCTTTGTCTTTATATAGTCTGTTTTATATTTCATAGATTCATTGTCATCATAGCTAATAAAGGTTCCTGTAGTCGCATTATATAAATAAGGTACTTTCGCTACATCGTTCCATCCGCGAACAAAACCATTTTTATTCACATAATTAGATGCTAAATCACCATAATCGTACACACCTGTGTCACCGGTAGAATAATCATCCCAAGTACCTTTAGAAGCGAGCTTTCCGTCACTACCTGGTTTACAAGGTTGGTATTGCCCATTATTTTCTTTTCCGCAACTTTTCCATCCACGTCCGTAAAAAGGTACACCTAATACGAGTTTATCCGCTGGAACCCCTTCATTTGTATAAATGTCTATCGCACCATCTACGTAAAATTTCGTATCCGCTGCGGGGTCATTTGGATCTTTGTATAGTGCAGCATTATGGTTAGAAGTAGCTTCCCATCCACCGTGGAAATCGTATGTCATAATATTAATCCAATCCAGTATTTGAGAAATCTTCTTTAGCTCTGTATGATCCGCATAACGTTGGCTTGCACCTGACGCGATTGTTAGTAAATATTGTTTACCATCTTCTGCACCAGCTTTCGTTAATGCATTTCGAACATCTTGAAGCAGAAGGGTGAAGTTTTGTTTATCTTCAGGACGATAACTACCACCAGGAATCGTTTCAACACCCGGGTATTCCCAGTCTAAATCAACGCCGTCAAATCCATATTCGCGAAGAAAAGCTACTGTAGATTCAGCGAACACTTTTCTTGTTTTTTCATCAGCGGCCATATCAGAAAAGCGGTTAGACCAAGTCCAGCCACCAACTGAAATAATTGTTTTTAAGTGAGGATACTTAGCTTTTAATCGTTTCAGTTCTCCGAAATTTCCACAGCGGGCATATTTATCACAATCTTCCCAAGTTGTACCCGATCCCGGATAAGATTTTGTGACATCAGCCCATGGTTCACCGAGTACGAGAGTGCCATTAGGGACCTCTTTATTTTGCAGTGGTACACCAGATTCTTTACAGTTCCACGTTTGTTTATTTGGATTATCGGGGTGAGTAGAAGGGTTTCCATGTTTTCCATTCCAGCAAATATCAGCGAAAGCATAGTTTAAATGAGTTAGCTTTGATGCATCAATGTCTGCAACTTGATAATTACGTCCGTAAACGCCCCATGAAGGAAAATACCCAACAATTTTTTGACCTTGCTTTGGTGAATCTGCTAATGCGAAATTTGGAGTAATAAGGTTTGTGAGAAAAAGAGGTAAGAAAAGTAGTAGGGATAGTAATAGCAGCGTGAATTTTTTTGATCTCATAGTCATTTCTCCTTTCAAAATAAAAGATATATTTAAAGGCATGCGCCAATAAACCAAAGTGAATCTAGACGTATGAAACGTCTAGATAAAAATGATCAGACATCACGAAGTCTATACAAGGGAGCTGGGGGTGATTAAATCGTAGCAAATGCAAGATTTGGTGTAAACGCTTTATTTGATTCACAAAGATTTTCTCAATATTAAATAGCTCTAATACAGACTACACATGAAAATAAAATATTGATTAGGGAGGAAAAGGCTCCTTGTAATTAAATTTGAGAAAAAATTGTATAAAGTCAATTTGTAATAGCGTAGCAAGATGAGAAAATATCATGTAAAATAATAGTAAAAATATGTAAAGGAGCGAATGGTGTGGATGTCTTTTTGAACATTGCTGAAGAAAAAATTCGACAAGCAATACGGAATGGTGATCTCGATCATATTCCGGGGAAAGGAAAACCACTACAATTAGAAGACCTTTCAATGGTACCTCCAGAACTTAGAATGAGTTATAAAATCTTGAAAAATGCAGGTATGATTCCACCAGAAATGGAACTACAAAAAGATATATTAAAAATAGAAGACTTAATTGCGTGCTGTTATGATGAAGTAGAGAGAAAAGAATTACAAGAAGAGTTAACAGCAAAAACGCTGCGTTTTCAGCAGGTAATGGAAAAGAGAAAGATTAAAGATAGTTCAGCTTTTCGTATGTATCAGGGTAAAGTATTTCGTAAATTACGCTAAGAGGGATAAGATGAATACATTTGAAACGATAGAGGAATTAGCGACATATATTGAAGGACAACAATTAGTACTGCTGTTTATTAAAACGGAAAATTGTGGTGTTTGTGATGTTATGTTAAGAAAAGTAAATTGCGTATTAGAGAATTATGATTACGTAGAGAAAGTAGAAATATTACTACAAGACATGCAAGAGATTGCGGGGCGATATGCAGTATTTACAGGGCCAACAGTTTTATTATTTTATAATGGAAAAGAGATCCTTCGTGAATCGCGCTTCATTTCACTTGAAAATTTAGAGAGAACCATTCAATTATTCGAAGATTAAGGGAGGCTTTTATATGGAATTTATTATTGTCATACTATTATTTGTTGTAGTTGGAACGATCGTAACAGCAGTTCGATCAAACAAAAAGAAGGTAAATCTTACAAAACAAAATAACATTCATAATTCATCCAACAGCTCATCACCATTATTTTTCTTTGCTGGATCGGATAATGATAGCTCGCACGATGGAGGTTCACATGATTGCGGAGGTTCTTTTGGTGGAGATAGTGGAGGTAGCTGCGGTGGTGGAGGCGGTGGTGATTGATGAGAATACGCCTTATAGGGGGCGTATTTCTTTTTAAACAAACGTTTGATTAGTTGGCTTACATATGCATAAAAACAGTTAAACAAACGTTTGATTAAATATTTTTAACATGCTAGGGGAAATGAAAAGGGAACCGTATTTCTTACTAAATGAGGATTTAAATTTGGAATAATACATATGATTCGAATGTGGTTTGAAAGTACGTTTTCTTAAATAAGGAGTATAGCCTCTTGCGATAGAGGTTTTTTATTTGTTATTATTAGACTGAACGGTCGGTTTAAAGAGGTGTGAATATGAGAAGAAGCGCAGAAGAGATAAAGAAAGAAATTGCCTATAAAGCAGAAAGTCTGTTTTCACAGAAGGGCTATGCAGCTACATCTATGGAAGAGATTTGTGAAATTACAGAGAGAAGTAAAGGAAGCATTTATTATCACTTTAAAAGTAAAGAAGAATTATTTTTATTTGTAGTGAAGCAGCATACGTATGATTGGCTTGAAAAATGGAATGAAAAAGAGAAGTTGTATAGTACTAGTACTGAAAAACTATATGGTCTCGCGGAATATTATGTAGAGGACATACAGCAACCCATTTCAAATGCAATAGAGGAATTCTCTATGAGCCAAGTTGTAAGTAAAGAAATTCTGGATGAACTGTTAGCTTTAACTAGAGAATCATATGTTATGGTTGAGAAATTAATTGAAGCAGGTATACAGTCTGGAGAGTTTCAAGAAGATGATACGCGTGATCTTATGTATATTGTGAATGGATTATTATCGGGGCTTGGAGTACTTTACTACGAGTTAGATTATAAAGAGCTGAAACGTATTTATAAAAAGGCAATAGATGTATTGTTAAAAGGAATGGCAGCTGAATAATAGGTCAGTTGCTTTTCTTACAAAATAAATTAGACCGAACGGTCGGTTTATGAAAGGGGAATGAAAATGAACGCTTTATTTAAAAACCGAGCATTTATGCTCGTTATGGCATCTGATATTTTACAACAATTTGCAATTTGGATCAGAAATATGGCTCTTTTGTATTTCATAATGGAGCGAACGAATAATGATCCAGTTTCAGTTTCTTTATTATCGGTTATGGAATATGCACCTATTTTTATTTTCTCGTTTATCGGTGGGGCGCTAGCTGATCGCTGGAATCCGAAAAGAACGATGGTTGCTGGAGATGTATTAAGTGTACTGTCTATTGTAGGAATTGTCTTGTTGTTAAAGCTGGATTATTGGCAGGCTATATTTTTTGCAACACTCATTTCCGCGATTGTAGGTCAGTTTTCTCAGCCATCATCTTCGCGTATATTTAAACGCTATGTAAAAGAAGAACAGGTAGCAAATGCGATTGCATTTAATCAAACATTACAGTCGCTATTTATGATTTTTGGACCAGTGGTAGGATCGCTTGTGTACACACAACTTGGTTTATTTACGTCACTATATAGCTTAATTATTTTATTTTTGTTATCTGCTATCGCTCTTTCATTTTTACCAAAATGGGTGGAACAAGAGCAAGTGGCGAGAGGTTCATTAAAAAATGATATAAAAGAAGGTTGGAAATACGTTCTTCATACGAAAAATTTACGTATGATTACGATCACTTTCACCATTATGGGCTTAGCTGTTGGACTAACGAATCCATTAGAAGTGTTTCTTGTAATAGAACGGCTTGGAATGGAAAAAGAAGCCGTTCAATATTTAGCCGCAGCTGATGGAATCGGTATGTTAATTGGTGGTATTGTTGCTGCAGTTTTCGCTTCAAAAGTGAATCCGAAAAAGATGTTTGTATTCGGTATGAGCATATTAGCGATGTCATTTTTAGTAGAAGGGTTATCTACATCATTTTGGATTACTAGTTTCATGAGATTTGGAACAGGTATTTGTTTAGCCTGTGTCAATATCGTTGTCGGTACGCTTATGATTCAACTTGTACCAGAAAATATGATTGGCAGAGTAAATGGAACGATTTTACCACTGTTCATGGGGGCAATGTTAATTGGAACTTCACTAGCTGGAGGATTGAAGGAGATGACCTCACTAGTTACTGTATTTTGTATAGCAATGGCACTTATTTTATTTGCGATAGGTCCGGTTTTACGTATGCAAATAAAGAAAGAAGATATTGTGAATCGAGAGGAAATGACGAATTGATTAGTTTCGAAATAGCTATTGTAAGGGAGCAGAATTGCTCCCTTTTCTTGTGGCAATCTTTTGACAATGACATGCCCCAACTATATACTGATGATGTAAAAACGATTTTACAGGTTAGGAGAAACGGTGTGAAAAATCAAATCTATGAATTGCGCACTGCAAATAATATTTCACAAGGTGCATTAGCGGATAAGTGTAACGTATCAAGACAGACGATAAATGCAATTGAGAATAATAAATATGATCCAAGCTTAGCACTAGCATTCCGGTTAGCAGAAGTATTAGGAACAACTGTCGATAAACTATTTTTGTACAAGCTTTAGAGTTTTTAATTGTAGGGCGTTATCGTTAAAAATATAAGAGAAAGATCCCCTTCTTGTGTGAAGGGGATCTTTCTCTTATATTGTTTTAGTTTTCGGATTAGGTGGTGTAACGGACGTATCATTTTCAGGTACTCTAGTTAATAAGAATCCACCGATAATAAATAGGACAATAATACTAAGGACACCAGCGTTTGTTTTTCCTGTTAATTGTGTTGTGACACCTACTAATACCGGACCCATAATTGCTGCGAATTTACCAAAGATATTATAAAATCCGAAGAATTCATTTGCAGATTCTTTCGGTACTAGTTTTGCGAAATAAGAACGGCTAAGTGCTTGAATCCCGCCCTGAGAAGTAGCAACTAACATTGCTAAAATCCAGAAATCAAACGTCGTTTTTAAGAAATAAGCATATGTGCAAATAATGATATAAATGATAATGCCGACATATAGCATTTTTTTACCGGTAAATGTTTCCGATAGTTTTCCATATAATAAAGCAAATGGACAAGCGACAATTTGTGTTACAAATAAGATGATTAATAGATTGGTTGCACTAATACCGAGATCTGTTCCGTAAGCAGTAGACATAGTGATAATTGTATCTACCCCATCAATGTAGAAAAAGTAAGCTATTAGGAACATAAATACAGTTTTATATTCTTTAATATTTTTAAACGTATTAGCAAGGCGCTTGAAGCTCATTGCAATTGGTCTTGGATGACGTTCAATATAGTGTGTTTGCTCTACATTTTTTAGCATTGGTATCGTAAATAGTCCCCACCAAAGAGCTGTTATTGCAAAGGAAATTTGACTAGCAATTCCGACTGATAAGGGGATAGTTCCTTTTTGAGCAAGAATAATAAGAGCAATACAACCGATAAAAGGAATTGTGCTCCCAATGTAACCTAATGCAAAACCTCGCGTAGAAATTCGGTCCATTCTATCTCCAGAGGTAACATCTACTAGAAATGCATCATAAAAAATATTTGCTCCAGCAAAGCCAACTAATGCGAGCATATAGCATCCTAGTAATAAGTACCACTGAGATGTTGGAACAATTGCTAGCATACTTGTAAATACGATACCGAGTCCAAAGAAGAATGTGAAAAATCGTTTTTTAAATCCCTTATAATCAGCAACTGTGCCGAGAATAGGAGCGAGTATAGAAATTAAAAGTGTAGCGACCGAGTTTGCATATCCCCAATAGGCTGTTGAAGTTGCGCCAGATAGTCCAGCTTCTTTTGCAGCTGCTTTAAAGTAAATTGGAAATAATGCAGTTGTAATGACGAGCGAATATACCGAGTTCGCCCAATCGTACAATATCCAGCTTTTTTCTTGTCTGGACATTTTTTTCATATAATGTTCCCCCTTAAATTTGTTCTACTAACAGTGTACAAAAATAAAAATTATAAAAAGAGAAACAGTGATGATTTTTACATAACTTTTACATATATACACAGTTCTTTACAATTGAAGTAAATCCTCTACAATTGCGCCGTCTGTTTCACCTAAGTGCAAACCGAGTAACCTAGCGATAGTCGGACCTTCATCAATCAGTCTCATATACGGAATTGTAACGCCGCTTTGAATGCCTTTCCCAGCAGCCATAAAAATTGTTTCATAGTTAGGTTTTGTTGGGGAATATCCATGTGTTCCAAATGTATATTTCTTACTAGAATTAACATCTTCTTTATTAATTTCTTTTATGAAATCACCTGTATAATTTTCAATGAAGTAATAACCTTCCATGGCCTCTAGCATAAATAAGCAATTACCATCAGCGCCACGTTCTTTTGCATCTTCATCGTGCAGAATAAATTCAATTCCATTTTGTTTATCCTGAAGAAGCTCTTCAAGAAGAAGTTGAATCTCTTTAATCGTTTCAGTATCATTTTTATCCTTTACATGTACGTAGGCAGATCCATCACAGCTTTGGCAATAAGCTTTCCAATCGTGTATTTTTCCACGTTTATTTACGGATATAAGCCCTTTTTGACAGAATAGGACATTTAATTGGATTGCTTTGTTTTCACTTAAAGCGCTATGGTCACCAAGTGCAATAATTGTACTTTCTTCGTATATACCACTTTCTTTTAATGTATGGATAATTTTTCCGAGGCGTTCGTCGTGTCTGTGGATTGCAGCTACTGTTTCCTCAGACTCGAAGCCATGGTAATGTCTTTGAGTATCTAAATCAGTAAAATGTACAAACATAACATTAGGCTTTTTCGTCTGAATTGTATGTACGGCAGAAGCAAGGACGAAATTATCAAGCTCAGGCTGTGACAATCCATTTCGTATATGGCCGAAACGACGATTTAAATCTAATTGATATAGCGGGCTACCGCTAAATAATGAAACTAAAATTTGATTTTGCCACGGTCTATTTGGAAAAATTTCTGGTAAATTGTAATCGATATTTGCTCTTCCAGTAACAGGCCATAGAAGGGCTGCTGTCGTTAAATTTGCTTTGCGTGCTTCATCATATAAAGTTGTCCCGTTAATGGACTTTCGGTACCAATGCCAATCTGGTGACTCACGTCCTGGTTGAAGTAATGTATTGCTGACAACGCCATGCTTATTAGGATAATTACCGGTTACGATTGTTGAGTGGCTTGGATATGTTACAGAAGGATAAATTGGCTCCACTTTTTTCGCAATTGCGCCCCTTTTTATTAAAGTTTGGAAATTAGGTAGTTTTTGTAATATAGGAAAATCTAAAGCTGATAAGCAGTCAAAAGATAAAATAATGACGCGATTTGTTAATGCTTTATCCATAAAGTTTCCCTCCTGATTATATAAAACCTATTCTTATATATTACTATTAATACCTGGTAATAAAAATATATTTTTGAATAAAATTTCGCTATTTATTTTCAGAAAAATTAAACATATAATAAGTATAAGGGAATGAATGGAAGGAGGGAATACTATGGATTGGCTAGATGGATTTGGTATCTTTTACATCATTGGTGGAGTCACCGTTCTCCTTGTATTTTTTATGTCATATTTACTAAAGAAACGTTTTCCAGACAAACAGTTTGATATTATATTTGCACTTAGTTTAGTACTTCTTTGTTTAGCTTTCTTTCCTGTAACAATGATCGCTATTGGTGGTTGGGAAGGAATGGGATACGGATTTATTTGTTTCTTCGTTTTAATTGGTACACTAATTGGTATGGTTGCTCATCAACTTGTAAAAATAGTTCGGAAAAGTTACGTATAAAACAGTGATAATTGAAAATAATGTATAAAAATAAGAAAATTGGCTCTTGTTTTGAAATAAAATTTATATTATGATATTCAACAAATTTATTTTGTTATAACGATGAAAAAGGAATAGTACATGTCTTACCTTTTGGCAGAGAGAGAATCCTTTTGGCTGGAAGATTCTTAAAGAGGCGATATGGAACCTACCTTTGAGTTCTGCATATGCAGCGGGAAATTCCCGTTATCAAAAAGAGAGCATACTCAATTTTTTTGTGTATGAATCAGGGTGGTAACGCCGACAAAGCTCGGTCCCTATTTGGGGACGCGGGCTTTTTCTATTTTCTAAAGGAGGAAGAATAACTATGGTAAAAGAACAAGTACAAGCCATTACGAAAATGGAAGAAGACTTTGCTCAGTGGTATACCGATATTGTAAAAAAAGCGGAGCTTGTTGATTATTCAAGTGTGAAAGGTTGTATGATTTTACGTCCATACGGTTATGCATTATGGGAAAATATGCAGAAAGTGATGGATGAAAAATTAAAAGAATCTGGTCATGAAAATGTGTACATGCCAATGTTTATTCCAGAGAGTTTATTACAAAAAGAGAAAGATCATGTTGAAGGATTTGCTCCTGAAGTAGCATGGGTTACTCATGGCGGAGATGAGAAATTGGCGGAAAGACTTTGTATACGTCCTACATCTGAAACTCTATTCTGTGAGCATTTTTCAAAAATTGTTCAATCATATAATGATTTACCAAAGTTATATAACCAGTGGTGTTCAGTAGTTCGTTGGGAGAAGACGACGAGACCATTCCTTCGTACAACTGAATTTTTATGGCAAGAAGGTCATACGATTCATGAAACGGCAGAAGAATCTCAAATTGAAACATTAAATATTTTAAATCTATATGCTGCTTTTTGTGAAGAGTATTTAGCGATTCCGGTTATTAAAGGGCAAAAAACAGAAAAAGAAAAGTTTGCAGGAGCGAAGGCAACTTATACGATTGAAAGTTTAATGCATGATGGAAAAGCACTTCAAACAGGAACATCTCATAACTTTGGAACGAATTTCTCTGAAGCATTTGATATTAAGTTTTTAGACCGTAACGGTAAATGGCAATACGTACATCAAACATCTTGGGGTGTATCAACAAGAATGATAGGTGGACTTATTATGGTTCATAGCGATAATAACGGACTTGTAATGCCGCCAAAAGTCGCTCCAGTACAAGTTGTTATCGTTCCTATTGCTCAGCACAAAGAAGGTGTGTTAGAAAAAGCAACAGAGTTGCAAGGACGTATTCAGAAGGTTGCACGTGTAAAAATAGATGCTAGCAATAAAACACCTGGCTGGAAATTTAATGAGTATGAAATGAAGGGTGTTCCAATTAGATTAGAAGTTGGTCCAAAGGATATTGAAAAGAATCAAGTTGTACTTGTAAGGCGAGATACGAAAGAAAAAGAGTTTATATCAATGGATCAATTAGAAGAACGCATTCCAGTACTACTTGAGGAAATTCACCATTCTTTATTTAGCAAAGCAAAAGTATTTCGCGATGAGAATACGTATAGTGTGACGAATTTCGAAGAGATGAAAAAAGCGGCTGATGAAAAGCAAGGATTTATTAAAGCGATGTGGTGTGGAGAACTAGCTTGTGAAGAAAAATTAAAAGAAGAAGTTGGAGTATCTTCACGTTGTATTCCGTTCGAACAAGAAAGTTTAGCTGACGAATGTATTTGCTGTAGTAAAAAAGCGAAGCAGATGGTGTATTGGGGAAAAGCGTATTAATGCTCTTTCTACTAGATGGCAAAAAGGACTTTGATTGCATAATAAAATGCAATCAAAGTCCTTTTTAGTTTTATCCCGCTATTTGTCAGGCAGTAAAACTCCCACTTCAAAATTCGGCTGGAGCAAAGAAGTTAGGTGGGAGCCCTGCTGCCCGTAAAAGCCCGATTGGTGAAGGTTAATAATCAGTGGGGGATGAACAAAATCCCCACTGATTAAAGTTTCACTTTATAATCTGTTTCATGTATTTTTAGATGGAAGGATGATTTTTTTATTTTGCGTTTTTACGACGAATAAATAGTAACACACCAATTAGGAATGTCGAAAGACCAATTAAAATAGATGCAGGATAATGCGTTGCAGTATTAGGCAATTTATTGCCTTGTTTTGTTGCATTATCTTTTGCGTTACCGCTTTGAGAGCCGCTATCGCCTTTAACACGGTTGCCTCCCTGAGAGCCATTGCCACCTTGAGAACTGCTGTCGCCTTTAACACGGTTGCCTCCCTGAGAGCCATTGCCACCTTGAGAACTGCTGTCGCCTTTAACACGGTTGCCTCCCTGAGAGCCACTGCCACCAGAACCACTGCCACCAGAACCACTGCCACCAGAACCACTGCCACCAGAACCGTTGCCGCCAGAACCACTGCCACCAGAACCGTTGCCACCAGAACCGTTGCCGCCAGAACCACTGCCACCAGAACCGTTGCCACCAGAACCACTGCCGCCAGAACCACTGCCACCAGAACCACTGCCACCAGAACCGTTGCCACCAGAACCGTTGCCACCAGAACCGTTGCCACCAGAACCATTGCCACCAGAACCGTTGCCACCAGAACCATCGCCGTCAGAACCGTTGCCACCAGAACCGTTACCACCAGAGCCATTGCCGTCAGAACCGTTGCCACCAGAACCGTTACCACCAGAGCCATTGCCGTCAGAACCGTTACCACCAGAACCACTGCCACCAGAGCCACTGCCGTCAGAACCGTTGCCACCAGAACCACTGCCACCAGAACCACTGCCACCAGAACCGTTGCCACCAGAACCATTGCCGTCAGAACCGTTGCCACCAGAACCACTGCCACCAGAGCCATTGCCACCAGAACCACTGCCACCAGAACCACTGCCACCAGAACCGTTGCCACCAGAACCATTGCCGTCAGAACCGTTGCCACCAGAACCACTGCCACCAGAGCCATTGCCACCAGAACCGTTGCCACCAGAACCGTTGCCACCAGAACCATTGCCGTCAGAACCACTATCGTCCTGAGAACCATTGTTTCCTGGAGGTTTATTATTATCTTTTGAATTACCTTCTGCTAAATTATCGTTATTTTGTACAATAGCGTTTGTTATTGGATTGAAGTTTTCAGTTGCAGCATTACCAATATTTAAGCCGCTAAAAAAGGATAAAGAAAGTGTTGATGCTAAAATGAAGATTTTTGTCATTGTTTTCCTCCTGAAGAAAAAATTATTGTTCCATCTAAAATACACCCCTTTGTAATATTTCATAGGAAAAAGAGTTTTATGCAAAAAAACTATATATAGAAAAAGGGAGGGCACTGAACAAGTCCACTTCATAAGAAAAAGGAGGTGTATTTCTAAAGGGAGAAAAGAGTTAATGTGAATATAGTAGAGTGATGGAGAATTTACACTCATAATAGTAGAGGAAGTGGTAACGGATGAAAGAGTATATTGCATTTGATATTGGTGGTACGCAAATTAAATATGGAATTGTTTCAGAAATAGGGGTAGTACTAATACATAAAAAGGTCCCAACAGAAATTCACTTGGGCGGGGAACAAATTGTTCAAAAGCTTATATATTTATCAAAAAAGTTAATGACTGAACATACTATTTCCGGAATTGGTATTAGTACAGCGGGAATTGTTGATATTGATAAAGGAGTTATAACGGGAGGTGTGGATCATATTCCGCGTTATGCTAATATTTCTATTGTTGAGAGACTACAAGAAGTATTAAAAGTTCCTGTATCTATTGAAAATGATGTTAATTGTGCGGCCTTAGGCGAGAAATGGAAAGGTACAGGGAGGGGAGAAAGCGATTTTATTATGCTTACGCTTGGAACGGGCATTGGTGGAGCAATTGTTATAAATGGGGAGTTATACCGTGGACATTCGTTTGGCGCTGGGGAATGGGGGAGCATGTTAATAGAAGGGAATACTTTTGAGGAGGTTGCCTCAATTTCGGGATTAATTCATCTCGTACGAAGATATAAAGGTGAAAAGGAGTGGGATGGTAAAACAATTTTCGAATTATATGATAAGGGTGATAGCAGTGTTATTCAAGCCGTGAAGATTTTCTTTAAACATTTGGCGATTGGAATTAGTAACCTTGCTTATATTTTTAATCCGAAAATGATTATTATTGGTGGGGGAATTACTGAAAGAGGAGATGATTTTTTAAATGAAGTGAAGGAAGAGATAGGAACATACTTAAATCAAGATATTTATAGTAATTGTGAGATTAAACTTGCGCAAAGCGGCAATTGTGCAGGAATGATTGGTTCTATTTACCACTTATTACATCAGTATAAATAAATATAGTATCTGTTTTCATATAATTGAGAATTTATCCTTTTTCTCATTAGATAAATAATGCTACAATATAAGAGGAGAATACAATGTTTTCCGATTTGGAAAATGCTTTGTAGAAAGGAAGAAACTTCATGCCTATTATTTTAGAAAAAGGACAAAAGATTGATTTAACAAAAGGACAACCGAGAGTAGCGAAACTGCAGGTTGGCTTAGGCTGGGATCCAATTGGGCAATCAGGTGGGTTTCTGTCTTCTTTATTTGGAAGTAAACCAAGTGTAGATTGTGATGCATCTGTTGTTATGTTAGAAGGGGATCGTTTTTTAAACAAAAATGATCTAGTTTACTTCGGCAACAAACTTTCTACTTGTGGTAGTATCATTCATTCAGGAGATAATTTAACAGGTGAAGGCGCTGGTGACGACGAAACAATTTTCGTAGAATTACATAAAGTTCCGAGCCGTATTAATCGTTTAGTATTCGTTGTAAATATTTATGACTGTGTAAATCGTCGTCAAGATTTTGGGATGATTCGCAATGCATATATTCGTATTCAAAACCCACAAACAGGTGAAGAATTAGCACGTTATAACTTGTCAGATAATTACGCTGGCAAAATGACTTTAATTGCAGGGGAAATGTATCGAGACGGAAACGAATGGAAGTTTTCAGCAGTTGGAGAAGGAACACAAGATAAAAACTTAAGTGAGATTGTATCACGTTACCAATAAGATAAACCAAGGAGGAATTGTATATGGCATCAATTTCATTGAAAAAAGGACAAAAGGTAGACTTAACAAAAACAAATCCAGGTCTTTCGAAAGTTCTTGTAGGACTTGGTTGGGATACGAATCGTTATGACGGACAAAGCGATTTCGATTTAGATGTTAGTATCTTCTTAGTAGGTGCTAACGGTAAAGTTTCAGGAGCAGAGGATTTCGTCTTCTATAATAATCCAAAAGGTGCGAATGGTGCTGTAGAGCATTTAGGAGATAACCGTACAGGTGCAGGTGAAGGCGACGATGAAACAATTAAAATAGACTTAAAAAATGTTCCTGCACATATCGAGCGTATTTGCTTCACAATCACAATTTATGATGGAGAAGGCCGTAGCCAAAACTTCGGACAAGTTTCTAACTCTTTCGTACGCATTATGGATGAAGAAAAGAATGCAGAATTAATTCGTTACGATTTAGGAGAAGATTTCTCTATTGAAACTGCAGTAGTAGTAAGTGAATTATACCGTCACGCAGGTGAATGGAAATTCAATGCAATCGGAAGTGGATTCCAAGGTGGATTAGGTTCTCTATGTAATAACTTTGGTTTAGATGTAGAGTAATAGATTTATATATCCATCGGTGAAACGCGTATTTACTGATGGATATATTTTTTGAAATTAAAATATAGAGGTGAAAATATATGGTTATTCAATTGCAAAAAGGACAGAAAATAGATTTAGCTAAAACAAGCCCAGGTTTATCAAGAGCAGTAATTGGTCTTGGATGGGATATTAAATCTTATGATGGTGGATCTGATTTCGATTTAGATGCATCTGCCTTTTTATTAGATGCGAACGGGAAATGTACGAAGGAAACTGATTTTATTTTCTATAATAATTTACAGTCTCCTTGTGAATCAGTTTTACATACAGGAGATAACCGTACAGGTGCAGGTGACGGTGATGATGAGCAACTTGTTGTCGATTTGAAAAAGGTTCCAGCAGATGTTCATAAAATTGCTATTACAGTTACAATTTATGATGGAGAAGGCCGTAATCAAAACTTTGGACAGGTTGCAAATGCATTCGTGCGTTTAGCAAATGAAGAAACAAACGAAGAAGTTCTTCGTTTTGATTTAGGGGAAGATTTCTCCATTGAAACAGCAGTTGTCTTTTGTGAA
The DNA here is from genome assembly GCF_000832605.1 of Bacillus mycoides. Lineage (GTDB taxonomy): Bacteria > Bacillota > Bacilli > Bacillales > Bacillaceae_G > Bacillus_A > Bacillus_A mycoides. The sequence continues at coordinate 68,734 of NZ_CP009692.1, read as the reverse complement.
TTATATCGTCATAATGGACAGTGGAAGTTTAGTGCAGTAGGAAGTGGATTCCAAGGTGGATTAGGTGCGCTTGTAAGAGCGTATGGCTTGGATGCATAAGAAGGGAAACGGTATTCGTTTCCTTTTTTTGACCTTTCTATAAATCTAGCAAAGAATAGGGGATAAAGGTAAGATGAGTATTTTGCAAGGAATCCTTGATACGTATGCTCAGTTTTTCGACTTGGACATGTGGATTAAAGTGTTACAAGATCCAGTATCTTGGGGGTTAATAGGTACACTTGTTGTACTTGAAGGGTTATTATCTGCTGACAATGCACTTGTGTTAGCGGTAATGGTAAAACATCTTCCAGAAGAAAAACGAAAAAAAGCATTATTCTATGGACTTATTGGAGCTTATGTATTCCGTTTTATTGCAATTGGAATCGGAATGTTCTTAATTAAATTGGCATGGGTAAAAGTGTTAGGTGCGCTTTACTTAGCTTGGCTGTCAATTAAATATTTCATTGATAAAAGAAAAGGCACTTCAGAAGAAGAAGAAGCCCATGGTATGAACCAAAATAGTATTCTCTTCAGAATGTTCGGTGTTTTCTGGGGGACGGTTGCGATGGTTGAATTAATGGATATCGCATTCTCTGTAGATAGTGTACTTGCTGCATTTGGTGTATCGAATGAAGTTTGGATTTTACTATTAGGTGGAATGCTCGGTATTTTAATGATGCGCGGTATTGCTGGCGTATTCTTAAAATTGTTAGAGCGTATTCCAGAACTTGAAACGACAGCATATATTTTAATCTTAATTATTGCAGCAAAAATGCTACTGTCTGTCATTCATATTGAGGTAAGTCATACGCTGTTCTTTATTATTTTAGTTATAGCGTTTGGAGCAACATTTATACTTCACTACATGAAGAATTCTGGACAAGCTAAAGAAGAAGTTGCAGCTACTAAAAATGAACATAAATAGTTGAAATGGGTTTGCTCGTTATGCGAGCGCCCATTTTTTATAACTAGAAATAGTTTATAATAGAAGAGAGACTTTATAAAAAACGTAAATGTTTTTGGAGGTGAACTGTTGTGTTTTCACGTTTTACACTTCAACCATATGCATTAAAAGATGAATCAGATTTAAAGCAATTTGAAGCGCTTTTAGAAAAACGTCCACAATATGAACTGACAGAGAATGAGATGAAATTTAGTTATATAGCAAGTCGCATTCTTGGTGTTCCGAATGATGTAGATGAATATTTTAATGAACTATTTGATTATAATGAAGCAAAAGGGATCGAGGTTTTGCATGAACAAAATTTAAATAAGGTGATTGATCCCGAAAAACTGCGCCATATTCAAGAAGTTTTTGCATTACATCAAGAAGCGCCGAATGGACTTACAGTAAATAGGCTTGTAGCACATTTGTCTGGAAAACAACTATTACCGCAAGTAGACAATCCTGATTTACAGCATTATATACATACGACGTTTATTTCTGTATTGAAATTGTATGAGAAACAACATAATCAATCTTTAAAAACAGAAGGATTCCGGCGTTTCTTAATCGATATGATTAAATTAAGTGAAAATTACGTAGCGAAGTGGTTCTCTACGATTAATTATAAGAAACAAATGCCACGTATCGTTTGGTACGGTGATGCGACGGAGAGTCGTATATATTTCTTATACTTTCTTATTATGCTCGGCTGTGATGTGCTTTATTATCACCCAGAAGGAAAAGATGGATTTGAGAGTGTAGATGAGGAAGGAAAGACCTTTGTCGTATCTCATTCAGGCCGTATTTCATTGGAACCATTTCCTGATCGGCGTCGTGAACGCGTCGCAACAGTAGCTTATCAAGCTTCAAAAGAAATCGAGCAAGTACTTCACCACGATAATTCATTATTATACAAACCGTGGCAATTCCGTTCGTATACACCTGTAGCCCGTACGCTCAAAACAACGTACGATGAACTCTTTTTAATTACGAAAGAAAAGGCATTTGTACGCCCAACATTCTTTGTTGAAAATAAGCATATTTATATTCCTTCTTTATTTGCAAAAATATCAGGTGTTTCAAAGAATGATAAAGAATATTTTCAGCGACTAAAGGCTGTTACATCATTTGATAACAGTTTCTTGATTAATACATTCCCGTTCACGAAAGAACAAAAAGCGAATTTCCAATATCATTATCGAGATGCATTGGACCGCGCAGGGAAGTTACATCCGGATTTAATTATGAACAGCCATTGGTGGCCGCATAAGCGTTTACCAGAAGGATTACAACATGGTATTGCAGAAGCAATCATCCATACGTGCGAAAGTGAAATGTGTAAACCAATTGCGAAAGAGACGAAACAAGATGTAGCACTGTATGTTTTCGCACAACTCTCTCAAATACCACCGAACATTTTAGAGCAGCTTGAGAAATTTGATTATTCGCAAGAAGTACCGAAAATTGTTATATTTAATAATGAGAAGAGCGGAGAATTAAGTCGTTCTGATGCTGTGTTATTACTATTTTTAAATCAAATTGGAGTAGATGTATTCCACTTTAATCCAACGGGGAGAAACGATATTGAACCGTATATTGAATCAGGAGCATTTGATTCACATTGGCTTGAAGAAGTTAATTTCGATCTTGAATTTCATGGTTCATCAGCCTATAAAAATTTATCACAAACAATAAAAGGACTATTTCGTCCATTTTTATAAGGAAAGGGAGAATACCATATGAATAACCCAGTCGTACTAGATTCGAAAACAGAATTGAATGAGCAAACCGCACAAGATGTTCGCTTGCAACTTAGACAAGATGCAGAAGTGCAACGTATTTATAACGCAGTAGACATTAAAGATCAATTAGAATTAATTGAACTCGGAAAAGAACCTTCTATGGAAATTTCACGTTTCGCTGATCAAATTTTACATACAATGTCTTTATCGAAAGTAGAAGACTCTGGTGAATTATTAAAACAGCTTGGTAAAATTATGGACAGATTTGATAGTAAAGACTTTGCGGAAGAGAAAAGTGGTTTCTTCTCACGTATGTTCAAAAAAGCAGATAAAATGATTGAACAAATCTTTAGTAAGTATCAGACGATGGGTCGCGAAATGGATAAAGTATACGTAGAAATTACGAAGTATCAAGATGAAATGAAAAAATCAATTGGTACGTTAGATGGTTTATATGAGCAAAACTTAAAGTATTATTTAGACTTAGAAAAATACGTAGTAGCAGGGGAAATGTTATTAGAGCGTTTAAATACAGAGTTAGTTCCGATGTACGAAGAGCGCATACGTAATAATGATCAGTTAGCGGGTATTGAATTAGAATCGCTTAAAAACTCTGTTGAAATTTTAGAACAACGTATTGATGATTTAGAAAAAGCACGTATGGTTGCTCTATTAACGGCACCACAAATTCGTATGATTCAACGCGGTAACAATAAATTAATCGGTAAAATCAATACAGCATTTATTACAACGATTCCTATCTTTAAAAATGGTATCATTCAAGCGGTAAATGCGAAACGTCAAAAGCTTGTTGCGGACTCTATGGCTGAACTTGATCGCCGTACAAATGAATTACTTAAGAAAAATGCACAAAATATCGCAACTCAAAGTGTGGAAGTAGCGAGATTATCAGGTTCTTCTAGTATTAAGATGGAAACACTTGAGGAAACTTGGAACATTATTTCAAGAGGTATGCAAGAAACACAACAAATTGAAGAGCAAAATAAACGTGAGCGTGAAGAAAGCCGCAAGCGCATGGCTACATTAACAGAGAACATCAAAAAAGAATTACAAGGATAAAGAAAAGGCAATGAGGAACAGTCCTCATTGCCTTTTAGTTTCTCTTAACTAATTTAATGATTTCATTCACAACAAGCGGAATGATACTTAACAAGAGAACAAATCCCCAATCTCGCATTGTTAATGCATGCACACCAAATATATTGGCAAGAGGTGGGATGGAGATAATACACACTTGCATAAGAACACCGATTAGAAGTGAGAAGACTAAATATTTATTTGTAAATATCCCAATTGAAAAAATTGATTTCGTTCTTGAACGTAAGTTAAATGAATGAACGAGTTGAGAGAAACTAAGAACGACAAATGCCATCGTTTGAGCGTGTAATAGCGCGTCTTCATCAATTTGGTCTGGGAAGAGAGGAAATAAATTTGTATCTCCTGTATAGAGCTTTGCCCCAACGATAAAGGCTGTTAAAGTAAGAAGTCCAATTACAACCCCATTGAAAATAAGAAAAGGAACGCTACCGCTAAATAAGCTTTCTTTCGCATGCCGTGGTTTTTCCTTCATCACATCTGGATCTTCAGGATCAACACCGAGTGATAATGCAGGCAGTGTATCTGTGATTAAATTTACCCACAAAATGTGAATCGGGCGTAGTGGTGTTGCCCAGCCGAGTAAAATAGCTAAAAAGAGAGCTATAATTTCGCCGAAATTACAAGAAAGTAGGAAGAGAATAGACTTTTTAATATTACGATAAATATTTCTTCCTTCTTCAACAGCTTTCACAATAGATGAGAAGTTATCATCTGTTAAAACTACATCTGCTGCGCCTTTTGCGACATCTGTTCCTGTAATTCCCATTGCTACTCCAACATCTGCTTGCTTTAAAGAAGGAGCATCATTTACACCGTCACCAGTCATGGAAACGATATTTCCTTCAGCACGTAATGCTTTTACAATCTTCACTTTATGTTCTGGAGAGACCCTAGCGAATACATTTAAGTGATTAATTTTACTTGCTAGTTCTGTATCTGAAATGGTATCTAATTCAGTTCCAATCATAATTTCAGATTTTTCTTCAGCAATACCAAGTTCTTTGGCAATTGCAAAGGCGGTATCCTTATGATCACCAGTAATCATAACTGTGCGAATACCAGCTTTTTGACATTCTGTAATTGAATCTTTTACTTCTGTGCGTGGTGGATCAATCATACCGACAAGACCGATAAAGATAAGATTTTCTTCGAGGTGATTTATATTCACATCGTTTGAATCGTATCTTTTATATGCGAATGAAAGTACTCTTAAGGCTTCTTGTGACATTGACCCGGCAGCTTCTAATATTTGATTTTTATCAGAATCTGTTAAGATCTCAATTTTATTATTTATAAAGATATGGGTACAGTGAGGTAAAAGTTTATCAATTGCACCTTTCGTCATGCTATAGTAGCTTTCATCGTACGTATGTACAGTTGACATCATTTTACGATCAGACTCGAAAGGTAATTCGTTAACACGTTCATGTTTATTTTCTAAATGATCTTTTTGAATGTTAAAAGAGCTTCCGGCAACAAGAAGGGCAATTTCTGTAGGATCCCCTGTTTGTGAGTCGGTACTGTAAGAGGCATCGTTGCATAAAACCATATTTTCTAATAATAGACGGTGTACATCATTATTTATATTCAAATTTTCTAGCTGGTCGTATGTGCGATCACTATAAAAGTGAGTAACGGTCATTTTATTTTGAGTTAATGTACCTGTTTTATCTGAACAAATAATTGTGACAGAACCGAGAGCTTCAACAGCTGGTAGTTTACGAATGATAACGTTTTGTTTAATCATACGCTGAACACCAATTGCAAGAACGATGGAAACAATAGCTGGTAAGCCTTCTGGAATGGCTGCAACAGCTAAACTAATTGCAGTCATAAACATTTCCAAAGTATCTCGTCCTTGTAAAAAACCGATGAGAAACATAATAGCGCAAATAGCTACAGCGACAAAACCTAAATATTTTCCTACTTGTGCTAAGCTTTTTTGAAGTGGTGTCATATCATCGTCTGCTTCATGTAAAAGGGTAGCAATCTTGCCAATTTGTGAGTTCATCCCAGTTTCAACAGCAACACCAGCGCCACGTCCATACGTTACTAACGTCGACATAAATGCCATGTTTTTTTGATCGCCTAATGGTACTTGCTCATCACTTTGCATGGAAGGGTGGTAGACTGCATCTTTATCGACAGGGACGGATTCACCAGTTAGAGCAGATTCTTCAACTTTTAAATTTGCAGTTTCGATAAGGCGTAAATCGCAGGGGATATACCGCCCAGCATCAAGCATAACGATATCACCTGGAACGACGTGCTCAGATGGAATTTCTTTTAGTTCACCATCTCGCTTTACGATAGCTTTAGGTGTTGCCATCTTTTTCAATGCTTCTAAAGCCTGTTCTGCTTTCGATTCTTGGATTACACCGATAACGGCATTTAAAACTACAACGAGCGCGATAATACTTGCATCAGCCCATTCACCTACAAAGGCGGAAATAAGGGCAGCGATAATAAGGACATATACGAGGACGTCATTAATTTGGGCGAAAACGCGTTGCCATAAAGTACGTTTTTGTTTGGTAGCTAATTCATTATAACCATATTGCTTTAAACGTTCATTTACGATTTCATCTGTTAAACCGTGTTGTTCATTTGTTTCTAGGTCGATTAATGTTTGATTTTTCGTCTTACTGTACCAATTGCTCATAAGTAAGCACCCCCAGTAAAAACAGTTAGCAATGGTAGTGTGGCAATTTTTTTAGAGTAGTATGTATGGAGAAAAAATCTAAGGTGAGATTCTACTTTCATTGTACAGTATTTTAGAATGTGATGAGGAAAAGAGAAGAGTTGTCATGAATTTGTTGAAATTAAAAGAGCCTCGCATACGTGAGGCTCTTTGTTATTTTTTAATTAATGTACCTAGTTCCTCAGTAATAGCTTGCATTTCACTAATACTGAATGTTTCACGTTTCATAACATGCTCATAAATGTCACGTAAGTCCTCGTACATTTCTTCGTTAAAACTAGCAGCTCTCATTGCTCCAGCATTAACCATGCGTAATTTTTCTTTAATAGCTTCTACCATATATTCAACGTTTGCTTCTGATTTCACGGATAAATCCACCGAAGTGTCCCCCTTTAAAATAACATAAGGTTATCTTAACATTTTTTTATCATTTTCGTTAATGAAACTTTTCAATCCTATTAAATTAGTAGGGATTTCCTTTATAATTAATAATTGGTTGCTTATACTATAGATATATATTAAGAAATGCACCAAGAAGGGAAGAAACAAAAATATGGTCCGAGTATTGTTTGTTTGTCTTGGGAACATTTGTCGTTCTCCAATGGCAGAAGCAATTTTTCGAGATTTTGTCGTAAAAGAGGGACTCGAAGAGAAAATTGTCATTGATTCTGCAGGAACTGGAGATTGGCATATTGGTCATCCACCACATAAAGGAACACAAAAAATTTTAAAAGAAAATGAAGTCTCTTTTGAAGGAATTAAAGCACGGCAAGTAGAAAAAGAAGACTTAACAAAGTTTGATTATATTATTGCCATGGACAACAAGAATATAGCGGATTTAAAAAGTTTTGGTAAAACTGGAGGCTATATTGGTAGGCTGTCCGATTTTGTTCCAGACGGTGGCTGGACAGACGTTCCTGACCCTTACTTTACAGGGAACTTCCAAGAAGTGTATGACCTTGTAACAGAAGGGTGTGTAAAGCTATTAGCTTTCATTCGAAATGAACAAGGAATATGAGGAAGCTTAGAAAGTAATACTTTCTAATATAAGAAATGAAAGGGTGAAGGAATATGGCAAAGAAAAATAATATTGCTCGAAACATTGCGATTGGTGTAGCTGCAGGTGTAGCTGTATCTATGTTAAAGAAAGAAAACCGTGAAAAAGTAAAAAATACGGCAGAAAAAGCAAAAACAAAGATGATTGAGATTGGTGAAAATGCGAAGATAAAAGAAAAAGTGCAAACTGTTACAGATAAAGGACGCGAACTTGCTGATTTCAATGTAGTGAAAGCGAAAGTAGCAGAAATTAAAAAATTGACGCCGTCTGTTGTAGAAACGTTAAAAGAAACGAAAGAAATGTTTAGTAAGAAAAAGATTGTGCCAGTAGAAAAGCCGGAAACGATTGAAATTCAAGCTGTATCTCCAAAGGTAGATGAGCTTAAAGCAGAAGAAGAGCCAGTGGTAGCTGAAGATGGTGGTATGAAAGAAGCGCGTGAATTATTTATGAAGGACTCAAATGCAGAGGAAAAAAAAACTGAAGCATACATTGAGCTAAAGCAAAATAAAGAAGAGAAGAAAAGCGTCTAAAAAATATGAGAAAATTTCTAGAAAAAGCAAAAAGAAATCGCACTTTTTCGTTTGGGAAAGATTTATATGACCGGACGATGCGCGATGATGTAGCGGGCTTAGCAGCACAGCTCGCTTATTTCTTCTTGCTTGCGATTTTCCCTGGGCTTGTTTTCTTAATTACGCTTCTTGGCTTTATTCCCATTCAAACAGAGGATGTGCTTAGTTTATTAGAGGTTTATGTACCAGATGATGCGATGAACTTAATTGAGGTAAATGTAGATAAAGTTGTAAATCAGCAAAATGGTGGTTTATTATCATTTGGTCTATTATCGATGTTATGGTTTGCCTCAAATGGTGTTAATGCGGTTATGAATGCTTTTAACCGCGCTTATGATGTAACAGAAACACGCTCCTTTATTAAAACAAGAGCTTTATCTATCGTGTTCACGTTAGCAATAATTTTTATGATCGTGTTTGCATTAATCGTCCCAGTATTTGGACAAGTGATTGGGGCAGCCGTGTTTAAAGCAATTGGTCTATCGGATAGTTTTTCTTATGTTTGGAGCATTACACGTTTAGTAGCAAGTTTCTTCGTTTTAATCGCTTTGTTTAGCTTTTTATATACATTTGCGCCTGATCGTAAGTTAAAGAGAAGAGAAGTTGTTTCAGGGGCGTTATTTGCTACTATAGGATGGATTGTGGTATCGTACTCATTTGCCTATTATGTAGATAAATTTGCAAATTATGCTAATACATATGGTGGTCTCGGTGGTATTATTATTTTAATGTTATGGTTTTACTTAACTGGATGGGTAATTTTACTTGGCGGTGAAATTAATGGTTTACTCCATCATTATAGAACGGGTGACAATAATTCCCGTAATGAAAAATGAGCTCTTGTTCCATAATAAAAGGGAACAGGGGGGATATTTCATGAGTAATAATAAAAAGAACCACAATAATAAAAATAACAAACAAAAGAGCAGTTCGCATCCAAAGCATAAAACGAGCAGCAGTGCGAACGGTCACAATAGCTACCATTAAAAAAAGCGGGTCCTTTATGAGGGACCCGTTTTAATTATTTCCTTTTAATAATCGTAAGCCATTCAAAATTACAAGAATGGTACTTCCTTCATGTCCAATAACACCGAAGGGAAGCGCTAAAAACTGTAAAAAATTTGAACAAATCAGCATTGCAATGACAGCTAAAGAGAAGATAACGTTTTGCTTCACAATACGGTTCATTCGTTTTGATAAACGGATTGCTTGAGAGAGACGAGATAATTCGTTTTTCATAAGAACAACGTCTGCAGTCTCTAATGCCACGTCTGTTCCTTCACCCATTGCAACACCAATACTAGCAGTAGCGAGGGCAGGTGCATCGTTTATACCATCTCCAACCATGGCGACTATGCCGTACTTTTCTTTTAACTGCTTTATCGTTTCAACTTTTGTTTCCGGTAAACATGATGCGTAATATTCTTTTATATTACTTTCATTGGCAATTGCTTTTGCTGTTTCTTCATTATCACCAGTAATCATGATTGCTTCGACACCAATGCTTTGCAAATCACGAATAGCCGCTATCGTTTCTTGGCGAAGGGTATCTTTTAAAGCAATCAGTCCAAGAATACCATCCTCATCACTAATATAAACGACAGTTTTCCCCTCTTTTTCAAGTGAAGCAGAAATGCCATTATGAAATGTTTTTATTTCTTCTCCGATAAAATCAGCTTTACCAATTTTATAAGCTTTGTTTTCTAATATTCCTTTTAATCCAAAACCAGTTACATCTTCAACGTTTTCTGGTTTTTTTATCGTAATGTCGTAAGCATGTTTTGCATATTTAACAATCGCTTCTGCTAAAGGGTGTGTAGAGTGACTTTCAATCGCTGCTGTAATAGAAAGTACTTCACTTTCTGCTATGCCTTCTCGAACATATACATCTGTTACAGTAGGTTTTCCTTGTGTTAATGTTCCCGTTTTATCAAAGGCAATCGCCTTTACTGAAGCTAGACGTTCTAAATGAATACCACCTTTAAAGAGAATACCGTTTCTCGCTCCGTTTGAAATTGCTGATAAAGTTGCTGGTGTAATAGCTGCAACTAGAGCACAAGGAGAAGCGACTACAAGTAAGATCATAGCGCGATAAAACGTTTCATTCCAACTCCAATCAAGTAAGAAATGAGGAACGAACATCATAAGCGCAACAACGAGCAGCACACCTTTTACGTATGTTCCTTCAAATTTTTCGATGAATAGTTGTGATGGTGATTTTTCGCTTTGTGCACTTTGAACGAGACGAATAATCTTTTGGAATAATGTTTGATCGCTCGGCTTCGTAATTTTAACTTCGATAGCACCACGTAAATTTACAGTGCCGGCAAATACTTCATCGCCGAATTTTTTCTCATTCGGAATAGGTTCTCCTGTAATAGCTGCTTCATCAATATTTGTTTCACCATTATGAATTGTGCCATCAGCAGGAACACGCTCACCTGGCTTAATTAAAATAATATCGTTAATTTGTAATTGTCCAACTGGAATACGTTCCTCGGTTCCAGTTGAAATACGTAATGCTTCTTCCGGTTGTAGATTAAGAAGCGCTGAAATTTCTTTTTGGCTTTTACTTAATGTATAAGATTCCATTGCACCGCTTAATGCAAAGATGAAGATTAAAATAGCACCTTCTGCCCAGTAACCGATAACTGCGGCACCGATAGCTGCAAAAATCATGAGCATTTCAACATTTAGCTCTTTCTCTTCAATTGTGTCTTCAATACCTTCTTTCGCTTTTGCAAATCCTCCAATTACATAAGCAAGGATATAGAAAGTAATACCTGCACTTATTGCATCATTTTTTGTGAATAACCAACCAGCTAAAATAAAAATACCAGATGTGATTGCAAATATAAGTTCATAATGTTCCTTTAATGTATCCCATAAAGAGGGATGAGAAATATCTTTTTGTGCTTGTAATGTTTTTACTTCTGCGTTCATTAATACTCGCTCCTTCCGAATTCTTATTGAGAAAAAGAATCAAAATCGAAACCCCTATAAAACGACGAAAGCTGCCATCCATAATGGATAGCAGCATTTCTGTTGAATCTGATTTTAATAGTTATTATGTTGTAATTATTCTATAGTATAGCATATGTTTTTCTTAGATGATATGTTTTTGTTTTAGTATAAAGTGAAACTTTAATTAGTGGGGGTTTTGTTCATCCCACGCTGATTATTAGCCCTCGCCAATCGGGCTTTTACTGCCCGGCGAATAGCGGGATAAACTGAAAACTTGTGTTTTCGCATTTCCTTTGGTATATATGAATATTGTTCATAAAAAGGTCGGAAAGGAAGACATCAAGTTGAAGACAGAGAAATTTTTTACCCATCCGATTGGCGTGTTTATTGCTGCAATAGTAGCAACATTTTTATGGGGAAGCGCATTTCCCTTTATTAAATTAAGCTATGCTGAACTTGGAATTCAGCCACAAGAAGTCGGGGAACAAATATTATTTGCTGGCTATCGCTTTTTCTTATCTGGTGTAATGCTCTTATTATTTTTTAAAGCGTTAGGAAAAGATATGAAGTTCAAAAAAGGAACAGGAAAGCAGTTAGTTCAAATTGGCTTGTTTCAAACTTTTCTTCAATATATATGTTTTTATATTGGAATGAGTTACAGCTCAGGAATTGAAGGAGCGATTATTTCAGGAACATCATCATTCTTTCAAATTTTACTCGCACACTTTTTATATAAAAATGATGCTCTAAATAGGCGAAAAGTAATTGGAGTAGCTATCGGTTTTTGCGGTGTGATTTTAGTGAATGTACCGAGTGATGGAAGTTTATCATTTCATTTTGGAATAGGTAGCTTATTACTTCTTGGGGCAGCCATGATGTATTCGTATGGAAACATATTAGCGAAAGAAGGTAGTAAAACATTAGATATTGGGTATATGACAGCATATCAGATGATTTTCGGATCAATTGGGTTGCTATGTATAGGTGCATTTCAAGTTGGAATGATGCCATTCACATTTAATCTACATGCAATACTTATGCTCTTATATTTATCGTTCTTATCAGCAGCCGGATTCTGTATATGGAATACAATTATGAAGTATAACAAAGTAGGGAAAGTCTCGATGTATATGTTCTTTATACCAGTGTTTGGTGTGCTACTATCAAGTCTAATTTTAGGGGAAGCAATCCATTCCTTTGTACTATTTGGTTTAGCATGTGTCGCAGCGGGAATTATTGTAGTAAATCGTAACCCGGTTAAAAAGAAAGTTGAGCAAGAAAAACAAGTAGCATAGAGAACAGAAAAACGATTAAAATGGAAGAACAGTATTGTTCTTCTTTTTTTACATAGAAAAAGGAGAACGTGATATATGTAACGAAAAAAGTATAGAATAAAGCATTTATTGAGGAGAACATATTATGAATGTACTTTACATTGTGTTAGTCGGGCAAATTATTCTTTTTTTAATGGGAGCAATTTATGCAATAGGACAGACGAAGAGAACGAGAAATAATATGCCGTTACCTTTAGCAGTTCGTCTTATTCTTAGTTTTTCTTTAACAGGAAGTGCAATTTGGATATGGTTACAAGATCCATCGGCTGAGTACAGTACGTGGGTTGCACTCGGTATGACTTTATCAACTGTAGGGGATTTATTTATGGCAGGATTAATTCCAATTGGTCATCGATTAATTGGAGGAATGGTTACTTTCGCTCTTGCACATTGTTTCTATGTGAAAGCATTTTTACAAACAGGTATTTCATGGAATGGTTTTTGGATCGGTTTATTCGTATACGGACTCTTTCTAATTATAGGGTGGTTTTTCTTTATTCGAAATGAAAAACAAGACAAACTTTTTACAATAGGCGCTCTAATTTACGGTTTGTGGGTTGGAGGAATGGCATGTTTTGCATTCGCCTTATATTACGAGAATATAGGAATATGGTGGATACCAGCACTTGGTGGTTTACTGTTTGTGATTTCTGATTTTATTATCGGCGTGACAGATATCGGAGGGCGCAAACTGAAGTATGAACCGCTTTGGATTTGGTTTACATATGTCGCAGCGCAGATGTGTATTGTATATGTAGGATTATAAAAAGATACTCTCAAAAATAGTTGATAGACTATTTTGAGAGTATCTTTTTTATTGCTATGCTATTATATTTGTTTGTTTAATTTGTGCAGTATCTTATACTTTCTAAGCATAAATTTCATAGGAAAAGTCCTGTTTGATAGATGGAAAACATAGTATATAAAAATAGTGAATTTATAGGGATTATTATTTTTATATTTGTAATATTCTAATGTTATAATTCAGAATTTTGTGGAAATTAACCAGTCGGAGTACTTATAATAAAAATAAAAAGATGATGAGATGGTGGAATGATGCAAAAGAAAAAATGTTTGCGTGAATTCTTTGAAATAATTGCAATTGCATGTTTATTAGTGTTTTTGGCAAAAATCTTTTTGTTTTTCCCTACGACTGTAAAAGGAGCATCGATGAGGCCGACGTTACAAGATGGAGATAAAGTAATTATTAATAAACTTGCAAAGAGATTTGAAAGTTATGAGAGAGAGGATATTATTGTCGTGAAGACAGATAATTTCTATGTGAAGAGAGTTATTGGATTACCAGGAGATGTAATTGAGATGAAGAATGATCAATTATATGTTAATCATCAAGTGAAAAATGAAGAGTATTTAAAGAATAATAAAAAACAGGCAGAAAAATTACTTATCAATTTAACTGAAGATTTTGGACCGATTACAATTCCTAAAAATAAAATTTTTGTGATGGGAGATAATCGTTTAGTTAGTAGGGATAGTAGGAACGGCTTAGGGCTCATTGATAGAACAGAAGTATTAGGAAAGTTCATGGCGATATATTATCCATTTGAACATGTGAAAATTGTAGATTAAAAATAAGAAAAACCAAGCGAATTAGTTGCTTGGTTTTTCTTATTTAAACAGTTGGTGTTTTATTTATTGTTTCTTGTGAAGCAATATGTTCATTATTTTGGTCGATATTTAACATGAATTTTCGTTGTAACAATTGCAATTTAAAGAGTGTTAAAGGATCATGATAAGTTTCTGGGTTTGTTCTTAGCTTTGTTAATGTTTGCTCATCTTCTTGTATTTCAAGTTGGGCCGCTTCTACGGTTTGTTTCAATATGCTAAGAGGGTCTTTAAAGAACATCATGATATCCCGTTCTAGCGCACCTTCAAATACTTCAAATTGAAGGAAGAATTGTTTTGAAATCATCTGAGCAACTTCTGTATAATCTTCTGTTTCAATATATTGTTTATATTTATTTGATAGCATAGATTGATTTTTTTGCATATTACCGAATAATTTCCCTGCACTCTTTAAGAAAAATTGTGTCGGTGTAAAGCGTAATAAAATATTGATGTTAGCTACTGTAATTCTATTCGTCATTCTTGCAACATCTCTATCCCAGTCATCTAGTAATTTGAAATCACAAGGAAGTTTAATACGCTCTTCCTCATAGAGCTTATTAAAGGTATCGCTCATTTCATCTAAATAAGCTTGAGCTTGAATGAATTCATTATGAGCAGTTTCAATCCATTCTTGAATAGACCCAGTAAATTTAGGAAGAAGCACTTGCTGTACATGTTTTTGAATTCTTTCATTCATTGCTACATTTAGTTCTTCATGGACCAGTTTGAAATCACTATCTTCTTGAACGAGGTCAGAGCAACTCTGCAACAATTCAGGAATTTGAGAATGTATATCCTGCGTAATCTCTTCTTTCGTTAAGAGATAAGATTCTGTAATAGAACGAATTTTATCTTTTTGAATGGCAGTAAGATTATTAATAAAACCATCAAGTTTTACTAAAATATGTTTATTCCAGCGAACGGATTTCACTAACGTATTTTCTAATTCCACACGCTCATTTACAAGGTATGCAATTGTTTTTTGGATAAACCATAATAATTTTTCAATGCGTTCTTTTTCCACGTTACGCTTAGTAAGGTTAGAAAGAATAGAGTCTGTTACGTTACCTAGCTGTTCACTACTCTCTTGTGAAGGAGAGTAAGGGAAAAAGTGTGCTTCTGGGAAATGTACGAGTATTTTCTTTTTAATGCTGTTCGTGATATTTTCACTAGTATTCGTATCAATTGTTTGTAAGACGAATTTAATTTGTAAATTTGGTACTTGCTCACGAATATATAATAATGTATCGAGCTCTTCATCATGTAATGGTGAAGCTGAATTTAGGACATAGATGAGACTATCTGCTGCCTGTAAGTATTCAAAGTGAGAGCTGTTTTTGTCAAGTTGTCCATGCACAGTAGGTGTGACAAGGAATGAAAACTTATTTTTTCGTAAAAATCTACTTGGTAATTTAACTTCAATACATTTTCTTTCTAGTTTTGACTGAGAAGGTACCGCTAGTATGTTATGAAGTTCGTCAAAGTTTGGTATATTTCGTATATCTAGTTCTGTAAGCTCAGTTATTTCAGTTTGACTATCATCTTTAAATGTAATTGAAGTTGTTATAGCCTCATTTAATATATTTTCTCCTAGTATAGAGTTAATAAAGGCTGATTTATCATAATCGCTAGCTCCTGCTACTAGAAGTTGTGTAACAGTTAAATCGTATAACTCACGAACAAGTAGTGTGAATTGATGACCTAAATCTACATCATTCTTCTCAGCCCATACAGCAATCGTTTCAAATAATGCTGATACGTCTGCCATATCAACATTTGCATGAGCTGATGCATTTGAAAGTAAGGCACCTGCGCTTTTTACGAGTAATGATTCTAGAGTTGTCGGTGAAACTTCATTCCATGCTAATACTGCTGCGGAGACAAGTAAAGAATCTTCCGCTCTCATTAAACTAAACCAATTTGTTAATAAATCTGGTACAAGTCCTTGTAATTCGTGCATGAAATGTTGTCCAGTAATCAATTCGAAGTACGTCTCTTGATAGCGAGTAGAAATTTCATTCCAATCGTCATGAGCATCTACTTCAACATGTAAGAATAGGTGATTTATTGTTTGAATCCAAGGGAGATGGAATGATTCATTTTCATAGCTGTTCCAAAGTGAGATAACAAGCTCTTTAAATTGAACTTGATCAATTGTATATAAGGCTTTTAAAGATTCATAGAAATACTCAGGTTTAATTTTTTTAGTAAAGCCTCTGTTCACATAATTGATTAAAGTATCGAACCAGTGTAATGATTTTGTTCGAATTCCTTCTTGAACAGCGAGTTCAATAGCATTATTCCAATCTTCTTGTTTTTCATAGAACGATCGAGCGATTGCAGTAATATTTGGATAGTCTGGTTGAAATGCAACAGCCTCGCTAATCGTCTTAAATGCTAGTCCTAAACGATTTTGCTCTATATAAAGGGAAAGAAGTTGTAGGGAAACTTCCATTGTAAGAGTTGTATCTTCTGTTTGGATAGATGTATAAATTTCTTCTGCTTTTGGCAAGAAATCTAATTCGAAATAAGCATCTGCAATATTCTTCATAGCCCAGAGAGCAAGTTCATTATTTACTTTCTCCCATTTGAATATAGCGGCTTCAAAGTCGTTAGTTTGAAAATAAACTTCACCTTGTGCAAAGCGAATATTAGATATATTGGAGAATTCATTTTTTGATTCATTTATATATGCTTCACCGAGTACTTCCGCTACCGGAATGGAAGAGTCTTCTGTTAAAAATGTTTTATAGTAAATCTTTTGGATAAATTGTTTTTCAATGGTCATGTTCGTTCCCCCTGTATAATTTAGAAAAATGATGTTGTATGTAAAAGGGTGCATGTTACTCTAATAGGTAGAAGTTGCATTATATAGACCAAACTATGTTTTTGCTAGATATATCATTTTTCTTGAGAGTTAAACCGTTGCAAAAAGTAACTTCCCTTTATTGTAACAAAAAAATAAGCCTATGAATTTTTATTTTTTTATCTCGCTATTTATAGGCAGTAAGACTCCTACTCCAAAATTGAGCGAATGCAAGGAAGTTAAGTGGGAGACCTGCTGCCCGTAAAATCCCGATTGGTTCAGGCTAATAATCAGTGGGGATGGATAAAAAACCACCGATTAAATCTCTATTTAAGGAATGGAATAGAAGTAGAGTTCATTATAAAAACAATGTATAGTGAATATGTATACCATGTTTGTCTTAAAGATAGAATGGGCACAATATGGGATAACGATCGTGTATAGGATGTGTCTTCCGAATGGAACAACATATTGGCGAGTTAATCGCACATTATGGATATTTTGGAATTATTATAGCTTTAGCTGGCGGGATTGTTGGATTACCTATACCGGATGAGTTTTTATTGACTTTTATTGGATATAACATTTCAAAAGGAGTTATGTCAGGAACAGCTGCTTTTTTAAGTGGAATGGCAGGTGCAATGCTTGGCATTACATTAAGTTACATATTAGGTTTAAAACTTGGGCTCCCTGTTTTAAAAAAATATGGTCCGAAAGTTAGAATTAAGGAACATCATATTGAAAAAACACATATTTTATTTGAAAAATACGGTCCATTTCTTTTAATGATTGGCTACTTTATACCGGGAGTACGTCATTTAACAGCATATTTTGCTGGAGTTTCAAATTTAACATTGTGGCGATTTTGTTTGTATGCTTACGGTGGTGCACTAATTTGGATAAGTGTTTTTATTGGCTTAGGTTGGAAACTGGGAGAAAAGTGGCGCTTTGTTGAATATAGTTTACATCATTATGGAATATGGATTTTATTAGTTTCGGCAATTGTAATATTGATTGTGTGGATTTACATAAGGAAAAGAAAAAACCGCTAATAATAGCGGTTTTTTTAGCTGAAAGCAATAAATAATACACCAGCTGTAATAAAGACTACACCAATACCGGTCATAAAGTTTAACTTTTCACCTAATATAATCATCGCGAGAATAATGGAAAATACTACACTTAATTTATCGATAGGTGCTACTTGTGAAACTTTTCCTGTTTTTAACGCAAGAAAATAAAATAGCCATGACGAAGCACCAGCGATTCCACTTAATGTGATAAATAGCAGTGCTTTTTTATTTAGGAGGACATCACCGATATTTTGAAATTTACCTTGTATAATAATAACTCCTACCATAAATAATGCCATAATAATAGAGCGAACCGTTGTTGCGACGTTGGCATCGATTCCATCTAAGCCAATCTTTCCGAAAATAGATACGAGGGCAGCAGCAATTGCTGATAATAGTGCGAATAATAGCCATGAACTCATAGTGAAACTCCTCCAATCTTACATTATTATACATGAAAATCATTCTCATGTATAAAAACGAAATAAACCCCCGCCCTATATTTTTAATAAGGTGGGGGTTTATTATACTACTCTGCTATTTCTTCATATAAAAAGTACGTTACATTATAAATATGCTCTACTTCATCATCCGTCATAAATAATAATTCGTCACGTTCAATCCCTTTTTTCTTTTCAATAAACTCAATCATGTTTTTTCGTTCTTCTCTTTTCATCAATTTTAATTTCTCCCCTCAATCTGTTTTAATACAGTTTATTTAAGTTACTGCTATTATATAACAGAATCTTTAGAAAGTTCCACCTATTTTATTGTTTTTTTCAGAAGAATCTTTCGACAAAACAAGCCCACCTAAGGGGGCTTGTTTTTATTTTATAGTCGTAAAAACTCGGGCTCGGTCGTACCAGCACCATCGATGTAATAAATTGTATCGGGATTGATTTTTATTAGTACGTAATTAGGGTCTTCCGCACCGAGTAACCAGCGTTTTAAGCTATTAGTCCAAAATTTGTTTTTTAATGTTTGATCTTCTTCGATGGAAGCTATACCTTCAACTTCAATGTAATCCTCATCTAATTTCTTTCCTTCACGTCCAAGTAGTACATGTACATTGGGGTTTTTTTCAATATCTGTTATCTTTTTTGAATTTCGATCTGTTGCAACATATAGTACAAAATCTTCGTGGAAAAACATCATAAAGGCGCTATGTGGCTTATCGTTACGTACAGTAGATAATACACCAGTGCGTTGACCTTGAATAATAGTTGCGATTTTTTCTTTTAAGTGCATATTTTTAGCCTCTTTTCATAATTCATAATTTTTTCTGTCTGGACAAGATAATTTAAATATCTTTCATACTGTTTTCTTCAATCCGATTTTTTAAACGTAATTGTGATGAAATCGGACAAGTTAGGAGATGAATAATAATAATATCGAGGAGAAATACATACGATGGAAGGATGAAAAGCATGTTTAATAAAATATTTCTCATAGTAGCGCTTATAGGTGTACCACTTTCTGTAATCGGAAAAACACTTCATTGGCCACAAACTATTATGTTTGCTGTATACTGCATTACTATTATTGCATTAGCTGGTTTTATGGGGAGGGCGACAGAAAGTTTAGCAATTGTTTCTGGGCCTCGGATAGGTGGTTTATTAAATGCAACTTTCGGTAATGCCGTGGAACTTATCATTTCAATTTTTGCACTCCAGGCAGGATTAACAGAAGTTGTTTTAGCTTCCTTAACTGGTTCTGTACTTGGAAACTTATTACTGGTAGGAGGGTTATCCTTCTTTATAGGTGGCCTTAAGTATAAAAGACAAAGTTTCAATGTTTATGATGCAAGACATAATTCAGCTTTATTAATATTTGCTGTTGTCGTAGCCTTTGTTATTCCAGAGATTTTTTCAATGAAGATGGATGCTGGAAAGACGTATCAATTAAGTATTGGTGTTTCTATTATCATGATCATTATGTATCTTGCTGCATTGCTATTTAAGTTAGTTACGCACCGTGGTGTATATCAACATAAAAGTGATGAAGTAGCGCATGAGGAAGAGCCAGAGTGGTCCAAAGCTAAAGCGCTACTCATTTTAGCGATAGCAACACTTGCAGTTGCTTATGTGTCAGAGGCACTCGTACATACTTTTGAAACGGTTGCAAAGTCATTTGGCTGGTCAGAGTTATTTATAGGGGTTATCATCGTTGCGATTGTTGGTAATGCAGCAGAACATGCATCTGCAATTATTATGGCGTATAAAAATAAAGTGAATATCGCCGTTGAAATTGCAGTAGGTTCTACATTACAAATCGCTATGTTTGTTGCTCCTGTATTAGTACTTCTTTCGATGCTTTTTGCACAAAAGATGCCTCTAGTATTTACAATACCAGAACTTGTTTCTATGATTACAGCTGTTTTCTTAACTATCGCCATTTCAAATGATGGGGATACAAACTGGTTTGAAGGAGGCACTTTATTAGCTGCGTATGTCATTATGGGAATTGGTTTTTATTTATTATGAAAAATAGGGATAACAATGCTTCAGAGGGAAAACACTAAATACAGTAATTTATATACCTTTACGTAGGAAGGAGCCAGACAGGTGAAACGAGTATACAGCATATGTCTTTCAACCATGGTCTCGTTTATTTTATTATTTCCTAACAGTAGTTTTGCAAAGACAACGGTAGAAGTAAAAATGCCTTCATCTGTTTTAAATATTTCAAAGGATAATACATTTCCAAATGACGCACAAGATTTACCGCGTTTACAGCCAAGTAAGTTTGCGCAAGAACTATTGAAAACAGCAAATATCAAAATTGAAAACCCAGATTTAATTCGAATGTTTAATGAAACGACAATTTCGAATGCACCGCTTGCAGTAGGGTACCGAGCGAAAATTTATTTAGGGCAATGGGCATTAAATTATGAGTCAATAGACACATCGATTAATTGGGAATATAAGCAAGTAAATCGAAATGTATATGATAATCGCGGAGGGGATCGCTTATACCCACTTCGCTATAAGCAAGAAACCCAAAAGACAATCGAAGGTGATTTAACAGCAGATATGAAAGATACTACAGATGTGAAAAAAATGATGCTTCTAAAAGCGCTTGAAAAAGTACAATTGCCACTTTCATTTAAAACAACCATTGGTTATGGTACCGGACATGAGCGTGTTTATAATATTAGTCCAAGTCAACTTGGATATTTATATGCGTATACACCAGCAGTAAATGAAAAAGGAAAAGTAACATTTGGAGAAGTCTACCTTGTGTTAAAAGGGAATCAAAAAAAGCTTGTCGTGAAAAATATTACATCTCAAGGAATCGGAGCCGCTATTCCAATTCATGATCATTTATTTTTTAAATTTGTTTCTTCATCGCATGCACAATGAAATAAAAAACGTCAGCCTATAAGCTGACGTTTTTTATTTATCCCGCTATTTGCGGGCAGTAAAACTCCCACCTCAAAATTCGGCTGGTGCAAAGAAGTTAGGTGGGAGGCCCTGCTGCCCGTAAACTCCCGATTGGTGTGGGCTAATAATCAGTGGGGGATGAACAAAACAACCACTGATTAAAGTTTCACTTTATAACATAATGTTTGATGTTTTTGATAAGAAATCTTCTTTTGGATAGTAGCTATTTTTTACAAGAACGTTTGGTCCAAGGCATTTCACGGCAGGACAATGGCAACTTAATGATTTTGCTGTTTTTGAGTCACACCATTTGTCGTAAGCTTCTTGTAGTGTATTTGTTTGTACATTACCTAGAAGCGGGACATCACCGAAGTCGGTCACGATAATATTTCCATCGAAAATATTTACGTTCAAACGAGAACGACCATCTGGATCATTGCGGACAGTTACATTTTTACTTTCATGTAATTTCTTTAGTGTAGCTAAATCGTGTTCATTATCACTACATGCATAGAAAGGTAATGTTCCGAATAACATCCACACATTTTCATCACGGATCTCTAATAAATGTTCAACTGCATTTCGAATTTCTTCTTTTGTTAAAATTTCAAGTGTGCTAGCGAAGTCACTCGGATACATCGGGTGAACTTCATGACGTTTACAGCCCATTTCTTCAACGATTTGACGGTGAATATGTTCAATATGTGGTAGAGTTCGTTTGTTTAACATAGTTTCGGCTGATACGAGTACACCTGCCTCTGATAGAGCTTTACTATTTGTAATCATTCTTTCAAATAATTTAGCGCGCTGTTCATAAGTAGGCTTACGCTCCATCATTGCAAATCCGCCTTCAACGAAGTCATCGATTGTTCCCCAGTTATGTGAAATGTGCAATACATCTAAGTAGGGAATAATTTGTTCGTAACGTGCTAAATCTATAGTTAAGTTTGAGTTGATTTGAGTGCGAACGCCTCGTTCATGGGCGTATTTTAAGAGTGGTGTTACATAGTTGTCGACGGATTTTTTTGAAAGCATAGGTTCTCCGCCTGTAATACTTAAAGAACGTAAATGAGGAATCTCATCTAATCGTTTTAATAAAAGCTCCATCGGAAGCGGGTTTGGATCTTTCGGCTGTAATGTGTAACCAACAGCGCAATGCTCGCAACGCATATTGCATAACGTCGTCGTTGTAAACTCAACGTTTGTTAATAGTAGTTTGCCGTACTCTTCAAGGTCCATATACGCTTCCCATGGATCGTAAGAAGGAGTAATCGGCTTCATTATTTGTGATATCGTCATATGAAATACTCCTTTGACTATTGAAATAACAATTTGTCCATTCTCTATAATAGAAGAATATGTGCTTTTTATAAAGTGAAACTTTTTTGTGAAAAAAGAGAGAGGGCTTACATTATAATGAATTACTGTGACGAAATTGATGAAATTACATGCCCATAGCAATCATTTTTGCGGTATAATAAAAGCAACTCGAATTAAAAGGAGAGTGCCTTCATGGGAAAAGCAATTCAAGGTAAAGATTCACAACTAGTATATTTGAAAGAACGTTTAAATATGTTCATTGAAGTAATTGATACGATTGAACCAGAAGAGGTAGAATTAGAAGATGTAGATCGTCTTCTTGCAATGTTAGATGAATTAGAACTGAAATGTGAGCAATTTAAAAAAGACGAATAATATATTAAAAAGGCTGCCACTACAAAATTGGCAGCCTTTTTCTGTACGGATAATAGAAGGAATATAGAAAAAAAGGTATAATCAAGTTGTGAAAAATTTCATTTAACCTTTAATGGCGTGAAATAAATAAACAGCTGAAGAGTATAACAATGGAATTTTCATTTCATAACGTTTTGGTAGCGTTCACAATTGAGGGGGAAGTAACAATGGAAAAGCTTCAAGAAAGCATGTATCAACTAATTGTTGAAACGTCAACGAACTTACCGAAAGATGTTCGTCGTGCGATTCAACAAGCGAAAGAGCGAGAAAATGCAGGAACTCGTTCAGCGATGGCACTTGGCACAATTACGAATAACATTAAAATGGCAGATGATAATATCTCGCCAATTTGTCAAGATACAGGGATGCCAACGTTTAAAATTTATACACCAGTTGGTGTGAATCAATTAAAAGTGAAGGAAGCTATCTATAGTGCGCTTGAGCGGGCGACAAAAGATGGTAAACTTCGTCCAAACTCTGTTGATTCTCTTTTTGGAGACAATAGCGGAAACAATTTAGGACCAGGTACACCTGTTATTAAGTTTGAACAATGGGAAAAAGATTACATTGATGCACGTTTAATTTTAAAGGGCGGCGGTTGTGAGAATAAAAATATTCAATATAGCCTGCCTTGTGAAATAGAAGGACTTGGACGAGCTGGGCGTGATTTAGAAGGAATTCGTAAATGCCTTCTTCATGCAGTATATCAAGCGCAAGGTCAAGGGTGTAGCGCAGGAGTAATCGGCGTCGGTATCGGGGGAGACCGCACATCAGGTTACGAATTAGCAAAAAATCAATTATTCCGTACATTAGATGATGTAAATCCAGTTCCAGAATTACACAAACTTGAAGAGTACGTATTAGAGAATGCGAATAAGCTTGGCATTGGTACGATGGGATTTGGCGGAGAAACAACTTTATTAGGTTGCAAAGTTGGAGTATATAATCGTTTGCCAGCGAGCTTCTACGTATCTGTTGCGTATAATTGTTGGGCATATCGTCGTCTTGGTGTAACAATTCATCCTGAAACAGGTGAAATTATGGATTGGTTGTACCAGGAAGGTGAAGATACACTTCAGCAAGATGCTGCGCAAGAACAAACAGAGCAGCGTGAAATCGTATTACAAGCTCCAATTACAGAAGAGCAAATTCGTGAACTTCGTGTTGGTGATGTTGTTACAATTAACGGCATGATGTATACAGGACGTGATGCGATTCATAAACATTTAATGGATAACGATTGTCCAGTAGATTTAAAGGGACAAATTATTTATCATTGTGGTCCAGTTGTAGTGAAAGATGAAAATGATAATTGGCAAATTAAAGCGGCAGGTCCAACGACAAGTATTCGTGAAGAGCCATATCAAGGCGATATTATGAAAAAGTTCGGTATTCGTGCTGTAATTGGTAAAGGTGGTATGGGTGCTAAAACATTAGCAGCTTTAGAAGAACACGGTGGTGTGTACTTAAATGCAATTGGTGGTGCAGCGCAATATTATGCTGAATGTATTAAAGAAGTGAAAGATGTTGATTTCTTACAATTCGGTATCCCAGAGGCAATGTGGCATTTACGTATCGATGGTTTTAAAGCAGTTGTAACGATGGATTCTCATGGTAAAAGTCTACATGCTGATGTTGATAAAACATCACTTGAAAAATTGGCGAGCTTTAAAGAACCTGTATTTAAGTAAAGAGAAGTGCATCTCGAATTATTCGAGGTGCATTTTTTTGGTATATATAGAAAAACATGTTCAGCATGAAAGAAAGCAGGGAAACAGAAACTACAGGTACGATTATATATGGAAAGGAGACTATTTATGAAATATAAATGGTTATATATAGGTCTCATTTTTTCAATTATGATGGCACTTGTTCCAGTTTCAACATTTGCTTATACGAATACACCACATAACTGGGGAATCCCACGTCCTAAAAATGAAACGGTGCCAGATGCAGGGAAACTATATACAGAATTACTACAAAAAAATGGTGGGTTTTATTTAGGAGATACGAAGAAAAAAGATATTTATTTAACATTTGATAATGGATACGAAAATGGATATACAGGAAAGATTTTAGATGTACTGAAGGAGAAAAAAGTACCAGCAACTTTCTTTGTGACGGGACATTATATAAAAACACAAAAAGATTTATTATTAAGAATGAAAAATGAAGGACATATTATTGGTAATCATTCTTGGAGTCATCCAGATTTTACAACAGTAAATGATGCAAAACTTCGTGAAGAATTAACGAGCGTAACGGAAGAGATTAAAAAAGTTACTGGGCAAAAAGAAGTGAAATATGTACGCCCTCCGCGAGGCGTGTTTAGTGAAAGAACGCTAGCGCTTACGAAAGACATGGGATATTATAACGTGTTTTGGTCGCTTGCATTTCTTGATTGGAAAGTAGATCAGCAAAGAGGATGGCAATACGCTCATAATAATGTAATGACTATGATTCATCCAGGATCTGTTTTGTTACTTCATGCAATATCAAAAGATAATGCAGAAGCACTTGCGAAAATCATTGATGATTTGCGCGAGAAAGGGTATCATTTTAAAAGCCTAGATGATTTAGTAAAAAGCAATCAACCGTAAGCATGTATGCTTGCGGTTTTCTCATGCTATAATGATGTGTAAAAAGGATGGGGAAACGTATGTGGAGCGAACATGTTACGTTAGAATATCCGTACCATTTTGAGGAAGTACTAAAGCGTTTATCTTTCGACCCGTTAAACGTTATTCAATTAGACGAGAAAGTAATTTATGTCCCGCTTTTTATAGACGAAGAACAGATTGTTGTTCGTTTGCAAGGGATTGGTACTGTTCAAAATCCACAGTTTTGGATCTCTAGTCAGGCAGGAGATCAAGAGAAAGTAATGAAACGAATGAGATCCATTTTTCACTGGAATGAACCGTTTCAAAATATACAAAATCATTTTTTAAACACATCATTACGTCCACTATTTGAAACATATGCTTATACTCCAATTATTTTAGAATTTGATTATTTCGCTTGTCTTCTTCGCTGTATTATTCATCAACAAATAAATTTGAAATTTGCTACTGTGCTAACAGATCAATTTGTAAAACGATATGGGACAGAGAAGAACGGCGTTTTCTTTTTCCCAACACCAGAAAGAGTAGCAAACATTTCAATAGAAGAATTGAGAGAGCAGAAGTTTAGTCAGCGAAAAGCCGAATATATAGTAGGATTAGCAAAACATATTGTAGGCGGTAAATTAGATTTAGCAAGGATACAAAACGAAACAGAAGAAGAAGTATCGGCACAATTGTTACCAATAAGGGGTATTGGAGCATGGACAGTGCAAAACTTTTTAATGTTTGGGCTTGGTCGGAAAAATATGTTTCCAAAAGCAGACATTGGAATTCAGCGCGCAGTGCAAGGTGTATTTCAATTAGATAATAAGCCTGATGATGCATTTTTAGAAAAAGTGAAACAAGAGTGTGAACCATATTGCAGTTATGCAGCGTTATATTTATGGAAAAGTATAGAGTAGAGGTGTAATAATGATACAAAAGCAACAAGAGAGTAAGTTGGAAGTTGGTCAAACGTTTCCTGTGACAATTAAACGTCTTGGGATTAACGGAGAAGGCGTTGGTTATTTTAAGAGACAAGTTGTTTTCATTCCAGGGGCATTACCAGGAGAAGAAGTTGTTGCTGAAGCAACGAAAATTCAGCGTGGCTTCGCTGAAGCGAAAGTGAAAAAAGTTCGTAAATCCTCACCACATCGTGTGAAAGCACCATGTTCAGTATATGAGGAGTGTGGTGGCTGTCAATTGCAGCATTTAGATTATAAAGAACAATTAAATCAAAAGCGTGATATCGTTGTACAAGCATTTGAGAAGTACATGAATAACAGTCTGGAAGAGAAAATTCGTCCGACGCTTGGTATGGAAAATCCATGGCATTATCGTAATAAAAGTCAATTGCAAGTGGGGCGTAAAGACGAAAAGGTTATTACAGGGTTATATAAGCAAAACTCACATCAGTTAATTGATATTTCTCATTGCATGATTCAGCATAAAGCAACGAATGAAGCGACAAAAGTTGTAAGACGTATATTAGAGAAATTAAATGTTTCTATTTACAATGAGAAAAAACAAAAAGGTTTAGTACGCACAATTGTGACACGTACTGCAGTTCAAACAGGGGAAGTGCAAGTCACACTTATTACAACAAAAGAAGAATTACCAAATAAAGATCAATTTATCGCAGAAGTGCAAAAACAAATGCCAAGTGTTAAATCAATTATGCAAAACGTAAACTGGCGTAAAACATCTGTTATTTTCGGTGATAAAACATTTAAATTAGCTGGAAAAGAAGTAATTCAAGAAACACTAGGTGATTTATCATTTGAATTATCAGCACGCGCATTCTTCCAATTAAATCCAGAACAAACAGTTGTTTTATACGATGAAGCGAAAAAAGCAGCTGCTTTAACAGGAAACGAGAAGATTGTGGATGCGTATTGTGGTGTCGGTACGATTGGACTTTGGCTTGCGAATGATGCAGCGGAAGTACGTGGTATGGATGTAATTCCAGAAGCGATTGAAGATGCAAAGAAAAATGCAAAACGCCACGGATTCACAAATGCAAAGTATGAAGCTGGTAAAGCGGAACAATGGTTACCAAAGTGGGTAAAAGAAGGCTGGCGTCCAGATGTCATTGTTGTCGACCCACCGCGTACAGGTTGTGATGATAAATTACTTGAAACGATTTTAAAAGTGAAACCGAAACAAGTTGTTTACGTGTCTTGTAACCCTTCCTCATTAGCACGTGATGTGGAAACATTAATGGAGAGCTATGAAGTGGAGTATGTACAACCAGTTGATATGTTCCCGCATACTGCGCATGTAGAAAATGTAGTGAAACTTGTTAGAAAGTAACATTCAATAAGGATATGTCCCTCACAAAGCAGGAGCTATGTGAGGGTATATTTTATTTAGCGAATGGAAGTAAGGAGAATATAATGAACAATTATAAATTGACGATTCAATATGATGGTGCGCGTTATAAAGGGTGGCAACGTCTTGGTAATAATGACAATACGATTCAGGGGAAAATCGAAAGTATAATATCTGAAATGGTCGGAAAAGAAATTGAAATTATCGGCTGTAGTAGAACGGATGCTGGTGTACACGCTTTGAATCAAGTAGCTAACTTTCAAAGTGATGAGAAGTTAGTAGAACATAAAGTAAAAAAGTATTTAAATCAATATTTACCAAATGATATTAGTATTACGAGTGTAGAAGAAGTACCAGATCGTTTCCATGCTCGTTACAATTCTAAAGCAAAAACATATCTTTATAAAATTTGGAATGAAGAGCATACGAACCCATTTATGCGTAAATACAGCATGCACGTGAATAAACAATTAAATGTGAAAAGCATGAAAGAAGCTGCGAAACATTTAGTTGGTTCACATGACTTCACTGCCTTTTCAAATGCAAAGTCTAAGAAAAAATCTATGGTTCGAGAAGTGTATACACTTGATGTTTCCGAAGAATCAGGATTTGTACAAATTAGAGTAAGTGGTAACGGATTCCTTCATAACATGGTGCGGAAAATTGTTGGAGCATTAATTGAAGTTGGATTAGGGCAATTAGAGGCGGACGCAATTCCAAACATTTTAGAGGAAAAACAACGTAATCAAATTAATTGTCTTGCTGAGGCGAGTGGATTGTATTTGGAGAATGTTGAATTTTAATAATAAGTAAAAAAATCGAGCTGATAAGGCTCGATTTTTTTGCACTCTGAAATTAAGAAGATTTCTCTTTCTTCATACGTAGCTTCAAATTCCAAAAAGCAGCAAGCATAATAGCTGCAAAGGAGCCGCTAATTGTGCCTAAGAGCTTTGCATGAGGAAAGCTGCTCATATCAATGAATAGCATTATACATAGAATGGTAGGGAAAAGACCTAAGTAGTGTAATAACTTCAACTTCTTATCATTACTCATATACATTGCCCCTTTCTAGCATATTATACGTTTATTATAACATATTTTACCAGTTCCTTTGCACTTGGAGAAAGATTCATTTCATATGTGTAAGTGCAATTTTTTAATTCGATATTGTAAGTTTTGTCTACTCAATCCTAAAAATTTTGCGGCTTGTGAGATATTACCTTTATTTTCTTTAAGAATTTGATGGATATATTTCTTTTCCACTTCTTCGATTATACGTTTTAAAGTTTGTGGCGTATCAGTATTGTGACTAGTTAGCGGAGTCTGCATATTCAGTTCCTTTTTTGCTAGTTCGCGAAAGTGCGTTGGCATATGGAACGCTGTAATGATATCTTCATCTTCTATTAAGTTCATGGAGCCTTCAATTATATGTTCTAGTTCTCTCACATTACCAGGCCAATCGTATTTATAGAAGAAGTTATTTACGTTTAAATCTACATCTTTTACGCTAAGATCAAATTGGATATTGTATTTTTCAATAAAGTGTTGAACAAGATATGCAATATCTTCTTTTCGTTCCCGTAAAGGTGGAAGACATAAAGTAACAACGCTTAATCGGTAATATAAGTCTTGTCTTAATCGATTGTGTGCTATGGCTTCAAGAGGATCTTCATTAATAGTTGCTATAATACGAACATCAATTTCTTTTTCTTGTGTGCCTCCGATTCTTCGTATTGTTTTTTCTTGTATAGCCCGCAGCAATTTAGCTTGAAGTGCTGGGCTTAATGAGTTGATTTCATCTAATAACAAAGTTCCCCCATTTGCCTCTTCAAATAAACCAGGTTTATCTATTGCTCCTGTAAAAGCACCTCGATTTGTACCAAATAGTAAACTTTCCATTAAGGTTTCTGGTATAGCGGCACAGTTTTGCGAAATAAATGGTTTTGTTGAACGCTGGCTTTCATTATGGATGCTTTGCGCAAATAGCTCTTTACCGGTCCCTGTTTCCCCGATGATAAGTATGGAGGATGGCGTACGTATTACTCTCTTTGCTTCTGTAATGACCGATTGAATAGCTCTAGAATCACCAATTATGTGATCAAAGGTAAACTTAGTATTTTGTTTTCGAGAAAGGTTCGTTTTCATTGTTTGCTTTAAATGACTAATCTCTTTTGAAATTTCAATAGCGCCTTTAATTTTTCCATTTTCTATTATAGGAAAAGTATCGTTAATCGTCGTAATCTCTTGTCCTTTATTGTTAAAATACGTTTGTTTTATATTTTTGTTTGTTTTTCCAAGTTTTAAAGCCTCTATAAGAGTACTATTTTTATTTTCTTCAAATGCAAATACTTCTAAAGGATTTTTATCTAGCACATCTAAGCGATCCATTGATTCAATTTCCATCATTTTACGGTTATAGATAATCGTTTTACTTTCCTCATTAATAATATGGATCCCAATATCTAGTTCATTGAGTAAAGTTTCGTATAGCACATTCATTTCAATAATCTTTTTAAAATTGATTTCTTCTGTATGCATGTATTATCTTCTCCTCGTTATACCCTATGAAGACTGACTTTTTATAATTTTATTAAAATTCTTATAAAATCGCAAAATTTTTTTGCTATTTTCTCTTAAAAATTTTCAAATGATAGAAAATTTTTGCGGTTATGCAGATTTTTTTCGTAAGAAATACTAATTTTACATAGGTATTGAGGTTGGTACGTATTTTGCATGAATAGTAGTTAAGATCTCTAAATTTAAAGAGTAGGGGGATTATGAATCTTTATAGTGTATGCAACGTTTCAGTTTCAATTAATAAGAGGGAGGAATTTATAAAGTGAAGACGGTTATAGAAGGCGTGTATAGTCCTTGTTACGGGAAAGTAGAGAAATTATTTGTTACTGAAAGTTCTTACGTATATGAGTGGGAAAAATTAGCGTTAATTGAAACAATAGATAAGCAGCAGGTGGAAATTAAAGTGGGAATCAGTGGTTATATCGAATCATTAGAAGTGGTAGAAGGACAAGCTATCGCTGATCAAAAACTATTAATAACAGTGAGGGATGACCTTTTAATAACAGGTAGTGATTAATATAAGTAGTATGTATTTTTGCTCTTTTAAATAATTATTTTTACTATGAAGAATTTTAAAAACGCTTACATTAAATGGGTTTGCAAAGTGAAAAGGGGGGATTTATATGATGGATCAAAACCAGGGATTAAAAAGAGAATTGAAAAGTCGGCACATATTTATGATTGCACTCGGAGGGGTTATTGGTACTGGGCTTTTTTTAGGATCCAGTTATACAATTCATGAAGCTGGACCTGGAGGAGCGATTGTAGCGTATCTTGTCGGTGGATTTGTTATGTATTTAACGATGCTCTGTCTTGGAGAGTTAGCGGTTGCGATGCCTGATGCAGGATCGTATCAAACATATGCTACAAAACATATTTCACCTGCAGCGGGTTATGTAGTGGGATGGATGTCGTGGCTAAACTGGACGGCTACGATAGGCATTGAATTAATTGCAGTTAGTATATTAATGAAACGTTGGTTTCCAGATGTATCATCATGGATTTGGTGCGTAGTGTTTGCCGTATTGCTCTTTGTTATTAATGCGTTATCTTCAAGAAGTTTTGCGGAGGTTGAATTCTGGTTTGCAAGTATTAAAGTAATTACAATTATTGCATTTATCATTTTGGGCGGGGCAGCAATGTTTGGTTTTTTAGATATGAAAGGAAATGAACCAGCGCCGATGTTTTCTAGCTTTACTGATTATGGTGGATTGTTCCCAAATGGGTTATCAGCCATTTTAATTACGATGATTGCAGTTAATTTTTCCTTCCAAGGAACAGAACTAGTTGGTATTGCAGCTGGTGAGAGTGAAAATCCAGAGAAAACTATCCCGAAGGCAATTAATAATACAGTTTGGCGCATACTTATTTTCTTTGTACTATCTATTTTTATTCTTGCGGGACTATTTCCTTGGCAGCAAGCAGGAGTGATAGAAAGTCCATTCGTAGTTGTATTTGATAAAATTGGTATTCCTTATGCGGCTGATATTATAAATTTCGTTATTATTACAGCTGTACTATCAGTTGCGAATTCAGGATTATATGCAACTTCCCGTATGCTATGGTCTATGTCTAATCAAGGAATGATTAGCCCGATTTTTGGTAAGTTATCTAAAAACGGTGTTCCTATTTATGCATTGATTGTAAGTACGTTTGTAGGGTGTCTCTCATTACTATCAGGTATTTATGCGGAAGATACAGTTTATTTATGGCTTCTTTCTATTGCTGGGTTTGGAGCGATATTAGTTTGGGCATCTATTGCTTTATCTAACCTATTAGCTAGAAGGACATACGTGAAGCAAGGGGGAGATATTAAGGATTTGAAATTTAAAACACCACTGTATCCATTTGTTCCAATTCTTGCTTTAGTGTTAAATTTAACAGTAATTGTAGCTATGGCTTTTATTCCAGAACAAAGAATGGCATTGTATTGTGGTATTCCATTTATGATTGTTTGTTTACTGTTTTATCGTGCTACTAGAAATAAGAGAAGTAAAGTAGAACATACTGAAAAGACAAATACAACCGAATTAGAAAGTTTATAATAGTGATTAATTTGGAGACTGTAAGATTGTAAACAGTCTCTTTTTTTGTAAAAATAAAGCTGGAAACATACTACGTATGCAAAGGGGAATTAGCAATGAATCGAGAAGTTTCACAGCTATTAGAACAGATTGATTTACGAAAAGAGGAGCTACTAGAACTTACAAAAACTTTAATTCGTTTTGAAACACCAGCACCACCAGCAAGAAATACAAATGGGGCGCAAGAATTTGTTGCGGAGTTTCTAAAAAAACGAAATTTTAGTATTGATAAATGGGATGTATATCCAAATGATCCGAATGTTGTTGGAGTGAAAAAGGGGACAGCAAGTGAGTCACATAAAAGTCTCATTATTAATGGACATATAGATGTTGCAGAAGTATCAAAGGACGAACCGTGGGAAACAAAGCCGTTTGAGCCGTTTATAAAAGATGGTTGGTTAGTTGGGAGAGGCGCGGCAGATATGAAAGGTGGACTAGCTGGAGCCTTATTTGCTATTCAGCTTTTAGAAGAAGTGGGGATTGAATTACCTGGAGATTTAATTTTTCAATCGGTAATTGGCGAAGAAGTAGGAGAAGCAGGGACACTTCAATGTTGTAAGCGTGGTTATGATGCTGATTTTGCAGTAGTAGTTGATACAAGTAATTTACATATGCAAGGGCAGGGCGGCGTAATTACTGGATGGATTACAGTGAAAAGCCCGCAAACGTTTCATGATGCAACACGTAGACAAATGATCCATGCTGGAGGACGTCTATTTGGAGCGAGTGCGATTGAGAAAATGATGAAGATTGTCCAAAGCTTACAAGAATTAGAGCGTCATTGGGCAGTCATGAAAACATATGAAGGCTATCCATCTGGAACAACAACAATTAATCCAGCTGTTATTGAAGGAGGACGTCATGCGGCATTTATTGCGGATGAGTGCCGATTGTGGATAACCGTACATTTTTATCCAAATGAAACGCATGAACAAATAATAGAAGAAATAGAAGAGTATTTAGGAAAAGTGGCAGCAGCAGATCCCTGGTTAAGAGAGAACCCACCACAATTTAAGTGGGGCGGAGAATCAATGATTGTGGATCGTGGCGAAATTTTTCCTTCTTTAGAAGTAGATAGCGAACATGTTGCTGTCAAAACGCTAAGTTCAGTACATGAATCTATTTTATCTAAAAATGCAATTTTAGATATGTCAGCAACGGTAACTGATGGCGGATGGTTTAGTGAGTTTAACATTCCAGCTGTTATTTACGGACCAGGTACATTAGAAGAAGCTCATTCAATAAATGAGAAAGTTGAAGTTGAGCAGTTAATTGAATTTACAAAAGTAATAACAGCGTTCATATATGAATGGTGTCATACAAAAAAATAGATTAGTATATTGAAATTGTACAGGTATGTACTTGTACGCTTTTTTAGTGAACTATTTCAGAGTTGAACATAAACAACTGAAATAGTTCTTTATTTTTCTATGTTTTTCGTTTTATTTCAATTAATTTCTCTTTAGCTAATTCAACGGCAATCGCATCATCTAAATAGCCGATTGGAAAAAGATAATCGGGGATAATGTCTGTTGATAAAATGAAATATAGTAAGGCACCCCCAATAATTGCACGCTCTTCGGTTGAAATGGTTTCTGTACAAAATTGTTGGTACATATTTGTTAATTGCTCAATGAAAGGACCAGCACTATCAATTTGTTCTATTTTACTTTTGAAACTCTCGTGAATACGTTTTTCGCCTTCAGTAGTTTGAGCATAGCGCTCGTAATTTTCAAGTTCTTGTTTTACACGAGTTGTTGTGTATTCGAAGTCGAATAGGTTAGAGGATTGTAATGTTTGTTGAATTGTATCGAGAGATGTGTACATATCTGCTTTTTCCTTATTTATGTGTGGAGAGTTAGGGTACATTTCATCAAGTAATAATTGCGGTGGAACTTGTAGACAGTTTGCGAATTTTTGTAAATGGTTTTGCTTCGGTTGTTGTTTGCCATTAATTATTCTTGAAATTGTTGCAGGATCAATATTTGTAAGTGTTCCTAGTTGGCGCATAGATAGAGCACGCTCCTTTAACAGTTTCTTTATTAATTTACCGAGCCGCTCATTTGGATTTCCATTGGGCATAATGTAGGCACTCCTTTTCTATTGTCTATCGTTGAAAAAATGTTGAGCATTTATTACAAGTATATGAAACAGACAGGCACAGTTGCTCAACATTTTCATAATATGCAACGAAAAGTGAGAAAAGGGGTGACTGTACGATGAGTACGGCAGGTTTATTTTCAATTTTTTTAATCGGGATTGCGTCTAATTTAGATAATGCAGGTGTTGGGATTGCATATGGCATTCGTAAAATTCGAATTTCGTGGCTTAACAATTTTATCATCGCATTTTTTGGATTTTTATTTACTTTACTAGCTGGATTTTTTGGGAATTGGATCGCATTATTTATTTCAGAGTTCACAGCAAACATTATTGGAGCAGTCGTTTTAGGAATAATCGGGGTGTTTATTTTATGTCAGCCTTTCTTGAGTCAAAAAGATACCGTAGAATCTAAAGATAGTAGTGTACTTATGGGGGTTTTACGTGATCCAGAAAAAGCAGATTTTGATGGTTCTAAAACAATTAGTTTTTCTGAAGCAATTGTTTTAGGAGTTGCATTGTCCATAAACAATATTGCAGGTGGATTTGATGCTGGAGTAACAAATTTAAATCTTTGGCTTACGGCATGTATTTCTGGAGTTTTTAGTTTTATTTGTATTAGTGGTTTTACGTATGTTGGTAAAAGATTTTTAGCTGAATACTTAGGGAAATGGGCAACTATAATTGCAGGTGTGTTATTAATTCTTATTGGAATTGATCAATTGTTGTAAGAAGGATAGGGAAAACAGTATTCGAGTATTTCCTTGGAAATACACTAAAAAATTGCATATATCGACGTGAAATCTTTTCACGGTAATGAAAGATTGTAAGTATTATACAAATCTTTGGTGTAAAAAGGTTTAAAAAAGTAAAAGCACCTGCATAGGTGCTTTTTAGCGTATATCTTCAATTAGTTGTGCACATTCTTCATCATGCATACTGTACTCACTTAAAACTTGAATACAAAGCCATTTCAGTTCTTCAATACTATGCTCAAGTTCTTCGGGAAGTACATGGTAAATGTCTTCAAGTCCCATTCCGAAATGAATAAGTTCTAATATTTGATCATCGATGTTCCGATCCATTAATAGTTCAAGCACTTCTAAATTGAATATGTATCGGTGAGATTCATCGAGTGAAACAACTTTTAGTTTCAAACTTTCTACAATACTCAATATGAAAAGAAGAATTGTTTTTTCGAGAACAGGTTGTTTCTCCATTTGAAATATGAGTTTCATCTTTTACACCTCCACATACAGCGCTAGGTTGTACTATATTATTCAGGAGGGGGGAGCAAATATGCATAATAAAGAGAACTTTTATTACTGTTTTTTTGAATTGTGTTGATGCCTAGTAGAACGGATTTTTTGTGAAATAAAAAATCCTGCCAATATAGCAGGATAACTTCTAAATTAAAACATACTCCAACCTTCTTGGGCAGAAAGTAATTCAAGAATTTTAAAACCAGCGATACTATTTCCGTTTGCATCTAAAGCTGGTCCGAAAATACCGATTCCCATTTCGCCTTTTACGCAGCCGAAAATGCCGCCCGCTACACCACTTTTTGCAGGGATTCCAACACGAATTGCAAATTCACCAGATTCATTATACATCCCGCAAGTAACCATAAATGTTTTACAAATTTTCGTAATATGTTTAGGGATGATCTGTTTCTTTTTATAAGGATCATATCCATCCATTGCAAAGATTAAACCAATACGTGCTAGGTCGATACAGTTAACCTCAATTGCACATTGACGCGTATATAAATCCATAAGTTCTTCAATATCGTTATCGATGATGCCATTTTGTTTCATATAGTAACAAAGAGAACGGTTTAAGTAAGCTGTTTCTAATTCAGAAGTGGCAACTTTAGAAGAATAACTAATAGTAGGATTGTCTGTTATATCACGCACAAATTGAAGAATGCGTTCCATCTTCTCCTCGTTATCATTACCAGCTAGCATACTTGTAATAGCTAATGCACCCGCATTAATCATTGGATTAAGAGGCTTGGAAGAACTTGTTGTTTCAAGCTTAATAATAGAATTAAATGGGTCACCAGTTGGTTCCATTCCAACTTTAGAAAATACATATTCTTCACCACGGTCTAAAAGGGCAAGAGCAAGTGTAATTACTTTAGAAATACTTTGAAGAGTAAATAGTGTTTGTGAGTTACCAGCATGGATATATTCTGTTTCTTTATGGAAAATGGCAATCCCTAGATCATTTGGGTTTGCATTTCCTAGTTCGGGGATATAAGTAGCAAGTTTTCCTTTTTTCGTATATGGTTTTACTTGTTCTAACAACTGCTGTAAGTTGTTTGTTTCAATGCACTGCATAGTACCAACGCTCCTATTTCGAATTAGCTAAGTTTACTTTTCCCGATATGCTCGGAAATAAATAATAACATGAAAAAGTGGAATGATAAAACGAAAGTTGAATGTTCTATAGTGAGTCTTCAGTTTCGATTATTCCGTGTTATAAAAGGAAAATTTTCCTTTTATATAACAGTTTGGAAATAGGAGATTTATCCATAAAAAGTTCGGAAATAAAAACTACACATCTATACAACTATATGTTATTATGGTTATGTAATAGAAAGCGTTTTCTAAAGCGTACTTATAATGATAACGATTTCATAAATTTGATAGGGGGAATTAAGATGTTGCAGTTTTTACAACGTATTGGTAAAGCGTTAATGCTTCCAATCGCCGTACTACCAGCAGCAGGATTATTGCTTCGTTTAGGGCAACCAGATGTATTTAATATTCCTGTTATGGCACAGGCCGGCGCAGCGGTTTTTGATAATTTAGCACTTATTTTTGCAATTGGTATTGCAATCGGTCTTTCAGTTGATGGTAGTGGTGCAGCAGGTCTTGCAGGTGCAATTGGTTATCTAGTTATGAAAAACAGTATTGATGCACTTAGTAAGGGATATTCTACTGCAGAATTACAAGATAAATTAGGTAAAGTCCAAGATTTAATAGGAAATAGCGCAAATGTAGATCCATCTAAGCTTG
The DNA here is from genome assembly GCF_000832605.1 of Bacillus mycoides. GTDB lineage: Bacteria > Bacillota > Bacilli > Bacillales > Bacillaceae_G > Bacillus_A > Bacillus_A mycoides. Next base: position 30,923 of record NZ_CP009692.1, on the reverse strand, counting down.
CAGATACAATGACACAAGTATCTAAGGCAGCCGAATTATCGACTAAAGTGGATATGAAAGTTTTAGGTGGTATTATTGTCGGTGTTATAGCAGGATTCCTTTATAATAAATTCCATAAAATTAAACTTCCAGAATGGTTAGGTTTCTTTGCTGGAAAACGTTTTGTTCCGATTGTTACATCGGTTGTAATGCTAATATTAGGAATTCTATTCGCACAAATTTGGCCAGCAATTCAAAATGGTATCGATGCATTAGCTCATGGAATTGTTAATTTAGGTGCAGTTGGTTCAGGTCTATTTGGTTTATTAAACCGTCTATTAATCCCAATTGGTTTACACCATGTAATGAACACATATTTCTGGTTCGTATTTGGTGACTTTACAAATGCAGCAGGTAATGTTGTAAATGGTGATATCGCTCGCTTCCTTGCAGGGGATAAAACAGCAGGTATGTTTATGACTGGTTTCTTCCCAGTTATGATGTTCGGTTTACCAGCAGCATGTTTTGCAATGATTGCAGCTGCTAAACCAGAAAAACGTAAAATGGTTACAGGTATGTTAGGTGGCCTAGCATTAACTTCATTCTTAACTGGTATTACAGAACCTATTGAATTCTCATTCATGTTCTTATCACCATTATTATATGGTATTCATGCCGTGTTAACAGGTATATCTTTATTCGTAACAACATCACTTGGCATTCACGATGGTTTCACATTTAGTGCCGGTGCAATTGATTACTTCTTAAACTTTGGTATTGCAACAAAACCAGTGTTACTAGCAGGAATCGGTTTAATTTACGCAGCAATTTACTTCGTAGTATTCTACTTCTTAATTAAGAAGTTCGACTTAAAAACTCCTGGTCGTGAAGATGACGATGAGTTAGCTGAAGAGGGTGATGCACCAGTTGCAGGTTCAATTGGTGAAACTTACGTAGCAGCTTTAGGCGGAAAAGAAAACTTAACAGTTATTGATAACTGTGCAACGCGTTTACGCTTACAAGTGAAAGATGCAGGTTTAGTAAATGAACCAGCATTAAAACGCGCAGGTGCAAAAGGCGTTATGAAATTAAGTAACACAAGTGTACAAGTTATCGTAGGTACAAATGTTGAATCTGTTGCCGATGATATGAAAAAACACGTATAAATAGTTAGATAAGAGGATATCCAAAAAGATTGATAACACCAGTCTTTTACAGGATATCCTCTTTTATTATGTTGAAATTTTAAAGGGAATCTTACTTTTGTAAATTTTCTTTTTCTTTTTTATACATATAGGTTGGTAATATGTTCAGCGCATGATAAAGTAGGGATGACATAGAATGGAATGTCTATAATCTACTGAAATGATTTGGAGAAAGTCTTGTGTAGATGAATTAAATTATCGGTAAATAAGGGGAAAAAGGTAATCATGGATCAGGAAAAAAATACTGTTAATGGGAAAGTACGTCGTCCGATTGTATACATAAAAAGAACAATCATTCTCGTCCTACTATTTTCACTTGTATATTTCATGTATACAAAAATTGTTGCGCATAATAAAAAAGAAGAAACTTTAAAAGCAGCAGCAGAAATGAAGAAGCGAGAAGAGATAAAAAAGATAGAAGAAGTGAAAAGGCAAGAAGCTGAAAAACAAAGAAAACAAAAAGAACAGGAAGAACAGATAAAACAGGCGCAAGTTATAGAGAAACCTGCTGAAGGACCGCCTCAAGAAATTAATGAAAACGCTCAATTGGATCAATATTTACAGAGCATGGGATTTAGTGGGACAGCTGTTATTGTGAAGAATGGGAAAGTTCTTGTGAATAAAGGATACGGCATGGCTAATAAAGAGAAGCAAGTGCCGAATAATTCAGAGACGACCTTTTATATTGGTTCTATTTCAAAAGCATTTGTGGCGACTGCTATTATGCAATTAAAAGATCAAAATAAGTTACAAGTAGAGGATACAGTTGCAAAGTATATTCCAGACTTTCCTCAAGGTAATAGCATTCAGTTAAAACATCTATTAACACATACATCAGGCATTCCGGAATATGAGCAGGGAAAAGAAGATATTTCTCATGAAGAGTTGATAAAACGAATAGGAAACCAAAAGCGTATTGCAGGACCAGGAGAGAAATGGAAGTATTCAGATTCGAACTACTCTATACTTGCTTACATTGCTGAGAAGGTAAGTGGACAACCATTAGAAGAATATATTAAACAACATATTTTTGCTACTGCTGGTATGAAGCATTCTGGTTTCGGTAAAGCGTTAGAGCAAACAAGGTTTCCATCGACAGGTTATAAAATAGTGAATAATAACATGACAACACCTAACATTCCGAGCATGTCACAATTATATGGTTGCGGTGATATATATACAAGCGCGCATGATTTATATTTATTTAATGAAGCACTCTTTTCTGGAAAATTAATTTCAAAAGAGAGTTATGATCAAATGTTTACAGCTGTGAAAAAGGATTACGGATTTGGCTGGTATGTAGATCCAGGAAGCTATTCAAATCACGGTGTAATGCCAGGTTGGAATTGCTTAAATGGTTTTAGTAAAAATGGTAGTGTATATGTGGTTTTATTATCTAACATTCAAAATAACATTAAATCATTTGGTAAAGTGAATAACGACATTTATACGATGTTGCGGAATATTGAAGTGTAAGAGGCTATCCTTTTGGATAGTCTTTTTTGTATTGAGGAAATATATGTGCGGTTCGATGATGAAATAAATGGAAAATGGGAGGTTTATGAGTATACATAAGCATCATGCACGCAATGCGAAACGAATTTTGTGTATTACGGCGTAGCTGCCATTGTGACAATTGAAAATTAATATATATATAAAGACAGATGGGAAACTATCGATCTTTTTTTATGCTCTGAAACAATTATTTCTTTTAGAAAATGTATGCCTTACCTATCACAAAAAAAGTCTGCTTTGTATAAATTAAGATGTATGGATGTAAATTTTTATACTTTAAAAATAATAGGAGGAGAAGCATATGTGTCTGTTCAGAAAATATTGGCATAAATTATCCAGACTGTTTAATAGACAATTAGGCTATTTTTTAGATGACAAGTTACTGCCTGCTGTGGAACGACTTTTATTTTCACAAAACTTTGCGAGATTTATTCAAAGAAATTCTAAGCAAGCTACGGAAGAGTTTATAGAATCAAGTCAATTTCAATCTATTATTTGTAACATTTTAAAAGAATGCAATACATCACCTTTTAAGGAAATTGCAAAGCAATATTTAGGTAAAAACGTAGAAATTACTGTGACAGTTGGACAGTTAATAGGTGTTATTGTAGCAGTTGGTGACGATTTCTTAACGCTGCAAGAAGGAATAGGAACTGAAGTTTTATTACCATTTACAAGTATTATATCAATGAAAGAAGTGTAAGAAAGGAGACTTATATATGTTATTTACTGATGAATTGCGTAACCATGTTGGTGAATTAGTGCAAGTTGTGACAGCTGTTGAAATTGTTGCAGGTATTCTTTTATCTGTTACGGACGGGGCAGTAAGTGTTCGTACATCTCCTTCTTATGGACCACCTGAAGATGTACTTGTGCGTATTCCTATTATTGCTTATGTTCGCTTGGAAGGGTAAGAGTGATACAAGTATGAGAATATCAGTTGTTATTCCAGCGCATAATGAAGCAAGTACTTTATCACAAGTTTTAGTAGAAGTGGAGAAGCTGAAGCCGTATGAAATTATTGTAGTAGATAATGGATCGACAGATGGAACGAATGAAGTCGCATTACAGCATAGTTGCCATGTAATTTATTATAAACATTCTCTTGGTAATGATGTAGGAAGGGCAATTGGAGCTAGAGAAGCAAAAGGTGAAATTGTATTGTTTTTAGATGGTGACATCGTTATTGAGAGTAAAGAGCTACAACGTTTCGTGAAAGGAGTTCAGCAAGGGCACCAAATTGTTGTGAATAATTTAACATGGTCTGTTTATTTAAAGATGAGACCACACTATACGACAGTTGGAAAATTCATGTTGAATCGTTATTTGAATAAAAAAGAGCTTGTTGTTGGTTCTTTAATCGCAATTCCACATGCGATGAATCGGGATGTTATTGAGAATCTTGGGTGGTGGAATTTAGCAGATCCAGCACTATTTCAAGCGATGGCGATGTCTAGAGGAGTAGATATTGCCGATATGGCTTCGGTCGATGTAATTCACACGAATAAGGTTCGTCCTGTGCATACGGGTACATCACCTGGTTCTCCTTATCCGAAGGCGACTAGTCGTATTATGGGTGATCATTTGTGTGCTTTGCAATACGCAATCGAAACATATGGTAAACGTGGCGGTTTTTCGGAGGGAAACAGGGATAGAGAGTTTATAGGGAAGTATAAACCAGTTTTATTACAAAAGGAAAAAGCGAAATACAGTGCTATTATACCCGTATCAGAAGAAAAAATGACTATAAGATCTGTCATACAGGAAGTGAAAAAGGCAGGTGTAGATGAAATTATAGTTGTTGCGAATGGAGCAGATGCCGAGACAATTAAACAAGCAAAGCTAGAGAATGTTATTGTAGTTGAATTCGCGAAGGCACTTGGACATAATGTAGCACGAGCGATAGGGGCTATGCATGCTACGGCAGATATTTGTTTATTTGTTGATGGTGATTTTGCTATTCCGGCAAAAAAGCTAATTCCATTTTTGCATGCTATTGAAGACGGAAATGATGTGGCGTTAAATGATTTGCAATGTTTGTTAGATATGTTTCACCCGGCAGATCCAATTAGTATGGGGAAATATTTCGTGAATTTGGTAGCGAAACGACCAGATTTATGGAACAACTCATTAACGGCAGTGCCACATGCTATGCATAAAAAGGTAATAGAGAAAATTGGATATGATTCCCTTATCATTCCACCATTAGCTCAAATGAAAGCTATTTTAGAAGAATGCTCTATTACAGCAGTGGAATTTGTAGATGTTATAAAAACAAATCGAGTACGTCCAGAGCAACATGGGTTTGTAAATGGAAGAATTCCTGCATTCGATCGTATTTTCGGTGATCAGCTTGAGGCGATTGCTTATTTATTACAACATACGAATGGGCGCGGGAGTTTTACAGACGGAGAAAGGGATAGAGATATAATACTACAATTGAGAAGGGAAGAAGAGAATATAGATGAGTGCTAGTAGTAAAGTCACCATTATTGGATTAGGATATGTTGGCCTTCCTTTAGCGGTCCTTTTTGCAGAAAGAGGACATGCTGTACTTGGATTAGATAAAGATACTAGGAAGATAGAATCAATAATTAAAGGAGAAAGTTATATTCCTGATGTTTCTTCTAACGTATTACAAAATTTATTGAACGAGAGAAAATTAATAGTAAATACACCAGATAAAGGTGTTGCGGAGTTACAAAATAGTGAGTATGTTATTGTGACTGTGCCAACGCCAATTAATGAGAATAAAGAACCCGATTTAAGTGCACTCGTTTCAGCCTCCCATTATATACAACAACACCTTCAAGAAGGACAAACCTTCATTTTTGAAAGCTCCACATATCCAGGTACACTGGAGGAAGTTATCATTCCGATTATTTCTCAAACAGGTAAAAAGGTAGGAGAAGATTATTATATTGGGTATTCTCCAGAGCGAATTGATCCAGCGAATAGCCAGTATTCAGTTGAAACAATTCCAAAAGTTATTAGTGGACAAACCGAGCAGTGTAAACAAAAAGTACAGGATTTGTATAGCACTATATTTGATGTAGTCGTTCCAGTTAGCTCTCCGAAAGTGGCCGAGATGTGTAAGCTATTTGAAAATATTCAGCGCTTAGTTAATATTTCATTAGTAAATGAGTTAAATATACTTTGTGAAAGTTTGAATATTAATTTTTATGAGGTGCTTGAAGCGGCATCTACAAAACCGTTTGGATTTACTCCGTATTGGCCAGGACCAGGAATAGGAGGACACTGTATTCCGGTAGATCCTTTATATTTTCAATGGAGAATAAGAAAGGCTGGAGCAATTAGTCAATTAATTGAGGCAGCACATGTAATTAATGAAGAAATGCCAGCGAAAATAATCGGGAAAGTAAAAGGTGTGGTGCAATCACCCGCAACGGTTTTAATAGTAGGGATTGCATATAAGAAAGATGTAAATGATTTGAGAGAATCACCGGCGTTGCCAATTATTCAATTATTAATAAAAGAAGGATACAAGATAGAATATCATGATCCGTATATTTCTACAGCGAAAATTGGAGATACACTATATCAATCTGTTCCATTAGATGAACAAAGAATTAAACAAGCAGATTGTATTTTAATTGTAACGGATCACTCTAGTATCGATTGGAATCTTTTTAAAGGGATTGAGCGATTAATAGATACACGTGGAATCGTAAAGAAGGTGAGTGTATGAGTGAAAAATGTTTAATTACAGGTGGAGCAGGATTTATTGGTTCGCATTTAGCTGAAGAGTTGGTGAAAAGAGGTTATGAAGTTACTATTGTGGATAACTTCTATAAAGGAAAAAATAAATATCATAATGAGTTAATGAAAGAGCTCCGGGTTATTCCAATAAGCGTTTTAGATAAAAATTCAATTTATGAATTAGTGAATCAACATGATGTGGTGTTTCATTTAGCTGCAATTTTGGGAGTCAAAACTACAATGGAAAAAAGTGTAGAGCTTATTGAAACAAATTTCGATGGAACGAGAAATATTTTACAAGCAGCGTTAAAAGGGAAGAAGAAAGTAGTATTTGCATCTACTTCTGAAGTATATGGAAAGGGAGAGCCGCCATTCTCTGAAGAAGGAGATCGTTTATACGGTGCAACTTCCAAAATACGTTGGAGTTATGCAATTTGTAAAACGTTAGAGGAAACATTATGTTTAGGGTACGCATTAGAAGGTTTACCTGTAACGATTGTTCGTTATTTTAATATTTATGGTCCAAGAGCGAAAGATGGTCCGTACGCAGGAGTAATTCCACGATTTATTCGTGCGGCTTTGCAAGGTGACGATATTCTCGTGTATGGAGATGGAAAGCAGACACGCTGCTTTACGTATGTAAGTGATGCGGTCGAGGCAACAATTCGTGCAATGGATGAGAAGGTAAATGGTGAAATTATTAATATAGGTTCTGAGAATGAAAAAAATATAAGGGTAGTAGCGGAAGATATAAAAAAATTAACGAAGTCTATTTCCAAAATTGTGCACGTTCCATTTGAGGAAGTATATCCACATGGATTTGAAGAGATTCCAAATAGAAGACCAGACGTAACGAAATTAAGAGAACTCTTTCAGTTTCAAGCGAAAGTAACGTGGGAACAAGGATTGAAAGAAACTATTAAATGGTTTCGTGAAGAAAACAATGGCTAAGTCGTTATCAGTTATTATTCCCGTATGTAATGAAGTGGATACGATTTCAGATGTGGTTCAATCGGTAAAACCATTGAATCCAGTAGAGATTATTGTAGTAGCAAATGGTTGTAATGATGGTACAGAAGCGATTGCTGAGAGCTTAGGATGTACAGTAATCCAGCATAAAGAGTCACTTGGTAACGACGTTGGACGCGCAGTTGGTGCAAAACATGCGATAGGTGATGTATTACTGTTTGTAGATGGAGATTTTGCTATTCAAACTTCAAAATTACAATTATTCCTTAATCCGATTTTACATGATCAGGCGGACATCGTTTTAAATAATTTGGACGCATTATTTTTAAAGAAACAAAAACCGCACTCCGTGACAGTATGGCGCCAAATATTAAATGCAATGTTAGAGCGTGAAGAATTAAAAATTGATTCTTTATTATCTGTACCTCATGCGCTGACGAAGGAAGTTGTGCAAAGTATTGGAGACGAATGTTTTGTTAATCCTATTGTGGCTCATCTACGCCTAGCACAAAGTAAATGGAGAATTAGTCGTCATTGTGCAATTGACGTTATTACGCCAAATAAATTTCGTCCATTCGAGCATGCTGCATATGGCACGGATCTTTCTCAATCTGAAAAACGAATGATAGGTGATCATATAGAAGCTGTAGCAGAGCGGATATTAGGCAGCGATGGGCGCGGAGGATATTATGATGGAAATAGGAAAAGAGAGAGTGTCTATCATACTCTAAATTTTGAAGATTTTTATCAAGGATGGGGCGTTACATCTAATTTGTATAAAGGAGAGCAATTATCGGTAATTATTCCTGTGCAAAATGAAGAGAAAACAATTGGAAACGTTATAGAAGAGCTTCGCAAAATTGAACCTTTTGAAATCATCGTTGTTGTAAATGGTTCGTCCGATAAAACGGCAACAATTGCAAAAGACAAGGGAGCAACAACAATTGTGTATAAAGAAGCACTTGGAAACGATGTGGGGCGTTCGCTTGGAACTTATTTTGCAAAAGGAGAAATTGTTTTATTTATAGACGGTGACTTTGTTATTCCAGCTAGTGAGCTATATCCCTTTGCAAAAGCTATTGCAGATGGAACGGATGTCGCATTAAATGATTTAAATCATTATTTAGATTTGAGAGTACCACTTCATCTTGTAACAGCATTTAAATATGCATTAAATTTAGCTTGTGATAGAAAAGATTTAGGAGTAGGCTCTCTTATTGCTGTACCTAATGCGTTTAGTCGTACTTGTTTGAAGGAAATAGGGTATAAATCATTATTGTCACCTTGTGTAGCACAAGTGAAAGCTGTACTTTCAGGTTTTGAAATCGCTTGTGTAAGTCGTGTCGATGTTGATAAGATGAACCGTATTCGTCCCAGTGAACATTTCGCAAAAATAGGTCATCCTCCAGCTGTCCTTCGAATTATTGGTGATCATATAGAAGGATTAGAGCAATTAATTGCATTAACAAACAGTCGTGGTGGATTTTACGATGGAAATAGAAAAAGAGATGTTTTATAGTGGTAACAAAAAAAGTGTACAACGTATGTACACTTTTTTGCTCTGTTATAAAAACTATAACAGATTAGGAGATAAGAGTATTACAGCTCTACAATGGGTATCGTTCTTATATTACAAAATAGGACTCGTATATAAGAATACCAAAAAAATACAATTAAAGAAAGGGTTAATTCTAAAGAGTTTTATATGAGGTTAACACTATGTATGTAGTAGTTTGCTCAACATTTCACAAACATGTCACAACTATTTCGTCCACTTCCGAAAAAAAGTAGTATTCTAAGTGTGTAAGCTGTTATATAAAAAAACGTAGTCCTGTACTAATCAAAAATGGAGGAGATTAGGATGACTCAAGTATTAGAAAATGTAAAAAGCGCGTGGGAAAACTTTAAAGGTGAAAAATGGAAAGCAGAGATTGATGTTCGCGATTTCATTTTAAATAATGTAAACGTTTACGAGGGAGAAGGCTCTTTCTTAGCGGAAGCAACTGAAGCAACGAAACAACTTTGGGATCAAGTAATGGATTTAACAACAAAGGAACGTGAAAACGGTGGCGTTCTTGATATGGATACAAAAATTGTTTCTTCTATTACATCACATGAACCAGGATATTTAAATAAAGATATTGAAAAAGTGGTCGGTTTCCAAACTGATAAACCATTTAAACGTTCTTTACAACCATATGGTGGTATTCGTATGGCAGAACAAGCTTGTGAAGCGTATGGATATGAAATGGATAAAGAACTTAGCAAGATTTTCAGAGACTGGCGTAAAACTCATAATCAAGGTGTATTTGATGCATACACACCAGAAATGAAAGCGGCTCGTAAATCAGGTGTTATTACTGGTCTTCCAGATGCGTATGGACGTGGACGTATTATCGGTGACTATCGCCGCGTAGCGCTATATGGTATAGATCATTTAATTGAAGCGAAAAAAGCTGATTATAATTTAACTGGCGGTGTAATGAGCGAAGATACAATGCGTTTACGTGAAGAATTATCTGAGCAAATGCGTGCACTTCAAGAGTTAAAACAGATGGCTGCTTCTCATGGATTCGATATTTCTAAGCCAGCTACAAATGCACAAGAGGCCTTCCAATGGTTATACTTTGCTTATCTTGCAGCAATTAAAGAGCAAAATGGGGCAGCAATGAGCCTTGGACGTACCTCTACATTCTTAGATGTTTACATTGAAAGAGATTTAGCAAATGGTACTTTAACAGAAGAAAAAGCACAAGAAATTGTTGACCATTTCATTATGAAATTACGTCTTGTGAAATTTGCAAGAACACCCGATTATAATGAACTATTCTCTGGAGATCCAACTTGGGTAACTGAATCTATCGGTGGTATGGCGTTAGACGGTCGTCCGTTAGTAACAAAAAACTCATTCCGTTTCTTGCATACATTAGATAATTTAGGACCAGCACCAGAACCAAACTTAACAGTTCTTTGGTCTAAACAATTACCAGAGAACTTTAAAAACTACTGTGCAAAAATGTCTATTAAAACATCAGCAATTCAATACGAAAATGATGACATTATGCGTGCTGACTACGGTGATGACTACGGTATTGCTTGTTGTGTATCAGCAATGAGAATTGGTAAACAAATGCAGTTCTTCGGAGCACGTGCAAACTTAGCGAAAGCATTACTATATGCGGTTAACGGTGGTAAAGATGAAAAGTCAAAAGCACAAGTTGGTCCTGAATACGCACCAATTACTTCTGAAGTATTAGATTATGAAGAAGTTATGCGTAAATTCGATATGACAATGGAATGGTTAGCTGGTCTATACTTAAATACATTAAATGTAATTCACTATATGCACGATAAATATAGCTATGAACGTATTGAAATGGCACTTCACGATACAAATGTTCTTCGTACAATGGCAACAGGTATCGCTGGATTATCTGTAGTAGCAGACTCTTTAAGTGCAATTAAATATGCACAAGTAAAACCAATTCGTGATGAAAATGGTATTGCAGTTGATTTCGAAATTGAGGGAGATTTCCCTAAATACGGTAACAATGATGATTGTGTAGATGAAATCGCAGTAAATCTTGTGAAAACATTTATGAACAAGATTCGCAAACATAAAACATACCGTAATTCTGTTCATACAATGTCAATCTTAACAATCACATCTAACGTTGTATACGGTAAGAAAACTGGTAACACTCCAGATGGACGTCGTACTGGAGAACCATTTGCACCGGGCGCAAACCCAATGCATGGCCGTGATACAAAAGGTGCATTAGCATCATTATTATCTGTAGCTAAATTACCATATGAAGATGCACAAGATGGTATTTCAAATACATTCTCTATTATTCCAAAAGCACTTGGTAAAGAAGATGATGTACAAGTACGCAACTTAGTATCTATGCTTGATGGATATGCAATAAAAGAAGGACACCACTTAAATATTAACGTATTTAACCGTGAAACATTAATGGATGCAATGGAGCATCCTGAAAAATATCCACAATTAACAATTCGTGTATCTGGTTACGCTGTTAACTTTATTAAATTAACTCGTGAACAACAAATTGATGTAATAAACCGTACAATGCATGAAAGCATGTAAGTGAAAAAAGTGTCCCTCCGCTTTTAATATATAGCGGAGGGAGGCTGTTTCAATAAAGGAGGAAGTAACATGGTAAAAGGAAGAATACATTCTGTAGAGTCTTGTGGTACTGTTGATGGCCCAGGGATTCGTTATGTCATATTTACACAAGGGTGTTTATTACGTTGTCAATATTGTCATAATGCTGATACATGGGAAATCGGTAAAGGTAAAGAAATAACAGTTGAAGAAGTGATGCAGGATGTGACATGTTACCTTCCATTTATTGAAGCTTCTGGAGGCGGTATAACAGTTAGCGGTGGAGAGCCACTATTACAGCTAGACTTCTTAACCCAGTTGTTTAAAAAGTGCAAAGAAGCTGGTATCCATACAACAATCGATTCTTCTGGCGGTTGTTATTCTGAAGAACCAGAATTCCAAAATAAGCTAGATATTTTAATGGAGTATACAGATTTAGTTTTATTGGATTTGAAGCATATTGATTCAAAGAAACATCGTAAATTAACAGGGAAACCAAATGAACACATTTTACAATTTGCTCGTTATTTATCGGATAGAAAGAAACCAATTTGGGTAAGACATGTATTGGTTCCCGGTGTTACCGATGGTGAAGAGGATTTGCAAAAATTATCAAACTTTATTCAAAGTCTATCTAATGTTAAGAAAGTGGAAGTGCTGCCATATCATAAGCTCGGTGTTTATAAATGGGAGGCACTTGGACATAAGTATCCACTTGCGGATGTGAATCCACCGACAGAAGAAAATGTTGAACATGCAAAACATATTTTACAAGCAGTCTAACCTAAACATTTGGTTAGGCTTTTTGTTTCTTCATAATAAAATCTAGAGTATATATTTAGAAAAGAGTATACTGAAAAGGGAATATCCATATTTTTGTAAAGAATAAGCGGAGAAATTTACATAATTGTAAAGGGAAATCAAAATAGTAAAAAGAATTAAGAAGTAAAAGAGTGAGTATTATGGAATATAGAACATTTGTAAGTTATTGCGAAAGCTCTTATAGGAAAGTATAATGTAAAGATATGAGCACAGATAGGATTAAGGGGTCAATCTTATATGCTTTGCATATCCACGACAGATACATAGCTAACAGGAAAGTATTAGAATCCGAGTATGTAGTTTTTAAGGAAAATGTTTTTCCTATTGTCGTATATGCAATATGGAGAAACAAAAAGCTAGGAGTGGATTTGTTTGATAAAAAACCCCAAGGTTTTAATATTAACTGCACATTACGGTAACGGTCATGTGCAAGTGGCAAAAACATTAGAACAAACATTTCGCCAAAAAGGAATCGAAGATGTAATTGTATGCGACTTGTTTGGAGAATCACATCCAGTTATAACCGATATTACAAAATATTTATATTTAAAAAGCTATACGGTAGGAAAAGAATTATATCGTTTGTTTTATTATGGTGTAGAGAAAATTTATGATAAAAAAATAGCATCTTGGTATGCGAATTTTGGGAGAAAGCGTTTGAAGACGCTATTACAGGTGGAGAAACCGGATATTGTTATTAATACCTTTCCAATCATCGCTGTACCAGAATTGAAAAAGCAAATAGGTATTTCTATTCCTGTTTATAACGTATTAACGGATTTTTGCGTGCATAAAATATGGATCCATCGAGAAGTAGATCGTTATTTTGTAGCAACCGATCATGTGAAAAAAGTGATGGTTGATATCGGTGTACCTGCAGAACAAATTGTTGAAACAGGGATTCCGATTCGTAGCAGTTTTGAGCTAAAGATAAATCCAGCAATTATATATAATAAATATCAGTTATGTAAGGATAAAAAGATGTTACTAATTGTAGCAGGTGCTCATGGTGTGCTAGGGAGTGTAAAAGAGCTATGCCAGTCATTTATGTCAGTACCAAACTTACAAGTAGTTGTCGTTTGTGGGAAAAACGAAGCTTTAAAGCAGGATTTAATGGAACTACAGGAACAAGGTTCTGATGCTTTAAAAGTATTTGGTTATGTTGAAAACATTGATGAATTGTTCCGTGTTACTTCTTGTATGATTACGAAGCCAGGTGGTATTACATTAAGCGAAGCAGCTGCATTACAAGTACCTGTCATTTTATATAAACCTGTCCCAGGACAAGAGAATGAAAATGCGTTGTATTTTGAAAAAAAAGGGGCTGCAGTTGTAATTCGTGATGATAGTGAAGTTTTTGCAAAAACAGAGGCGTTATTACAAGATGATATGAAGCTTCTTCAGATGAAAGAAGCAATGAAAAGTATTTATCGTCCTGAGCCAGCTGGTCATATTGTGGATACAATTTTGGCAGAAAATCATGCAGAGCCGAATCATATACCTATTAAATCACCAGTTCTTGCCGAATCTTTTACTTAATATGAAACCCTCTTTTAAGCATTTAAAGAGGGTTTTTTTTATTGTTGTAAAAAAAAATAAACGTGAATTATTAACTTATCTCGCTATTTGTGGGCAGTAAGACCCCTACCTCAAAATTCAGCGAAAGCAAAGAAGTTAGGTGGGGATTAACTGCCCGCAAAAGCCCGATTGGTGAGGGCTAATAATCAGTGGGGATAAACAAAACTCCCACTGATTAAAGTTTCACTTTATCCACAAAGGATTACGCTTTCATTAGACAGTAAAATCGGAATATTAACAGCTATATCCACATAATCCACAATTTTTAGAAAATTATCCACAATTCTCACGTTTAGAATTCATTTAAATAAATGAATTCGTAAAATACTTTTGTAATTTATGCACAATTCTACGGTTTTTGTGGATAAGGTTGTCCACAAAAAAGGTTCCTTATAAATAAGGAACCTTTTTTGCTAATTCATTGGAAAATCTTATGTAATGAAACTGAATAATTAGGGGGGAAACCTTCTAATTATTCAGTTTCACTTTAAATACTTTTTGAGCGATAGCCCGCTGCACGATCTGCTTTTCGAAATTCTCGCTGATAGAGAACTTCTTGTGTACTAGATAATGTGTTTTTTGCTTTATCACGTTTCTTTTTATCCATTACAAATCACCTCGTGTCCTAAAGTCACTATCTATCGTTTCCAAAGACATGGGGTGATATACATATATGTCAAACTAGTAATGATTAATTATCATTTCTGAATTTTTAGATTACGCTTCTTTTAATTGGTGTGCTTCTTGGAATGTTGTATCTCGCATTGTTGCAAGTGTATACTGATCTTTTGGAATTTCATATAAATTATATACTTCTTCATGCGCGTTAATTTCATCATAAACGGCTTTTCTTGTTTCGTTTGCTAGATTTACATATTGTAGTTTTTCGGCAGCTTTAATAGACCGAATATTTATTTTACGAATACGCATAAAAATCGTTTCAATATCTAATTCATAGAAAAGTTCGCTAAAAAATGAATCTTTCGCCAATTTATTATATCCTTTACCATGATATGGTTTGCCAAGCCAAGTTCCGAGGAATCCAGCTTTTTCTTGCACATCAAATAAAGTAATTGTGCCGATGGGGTTACCCCATTCATCTAAAATTGTGCGTGAGATTAATTCTCCACGCTCTTCGGCTTCGATTGTTTGTTTCGTTAAAAATAAATATTCTTCATAAGAATAGGCCTTTTGACGCACAAAAGGGAAGACAGCAGGATCCACCATTAATTCGTATAGAACGTGGCTGTCGTGTAAGTCGCGTTTTTTCAACACACTAACTCCTCCTCACACGAGGGTAGCATGACGAAAAAGCACCCACCCTCGAAATTTTTATATCAATCTTTAAAAAATTTCGGGGTGGGAATCGAACCCACTAGAACCAGTTTCTAACGCTGGTGGCGCACCATTTGCCTTCCCCATTCATCAATTTGAAAATGATAATCACGACACAAATTGATTATGGTTTCATTCAGTTTATAATCGTATAATACTGTATCTAGTCAAAAAAATAAACTAGTTTTTTTTATTTTTTTTGTAAATTATTTTTCCGTCAATCATAGTGAGTACAGGCTTGGCTAAATAATGGAAAGGATGATGTGTCCATAACACGAGGTCAGCATCTTTTCCAACATCAATGCTTCCAATTCTATCCTCCAAACGTAAATTTCGAGCTGGGAAAATAGTGATTCCTTCCAACGCTGTTTTCTCATCTAATCCTTCTCTTACTGCAATGGCAGCGCAAACATTTAAATATTGAATTGGTGTATAAGGGTGGTCGGTTGTAATAGAAACTTCTACTCCATTTTTCGATAAAATATGATAAGTATCCCACGTTTTGTTTTTAAGTTCGATTTTCGAACGTCGCGTAAGAGTAGGTCCAACTGAAACTTTTAAATTGTGTTTCGAAAGCTCTTCAACAATAAAGTGTCCTTCTGTACAATGTTCAATACGTAAATCAAGATTGAATTCTGTCGCAAAGCGTAAAGCTGAAGTGATATCATCTGCGCGGTGAGCGTGGATACGTACCGGTATTTCTCGGCGGAGTGCTTTTAAAATAGGTAGCATTCGAAAATCAGCTTCATGCCCGTAGTGTTGTGCGTCATAGAATGATTCACGAAGTAACCCCATAATTCCCATACGTGTTATTGATTCTTTTGTACCGTTACTATGGAACTTTTTAGGGTTTTCTCCAAAGGCAATTTTTAAACCAGCAGGTTCCTGAATAATCATATGATCTATACAAGTTCCAGCAGTTTTTATTACGCAAGTAGTACCGCCGATAATGTTTTGGCTTCCGGGCATCACGTGAACAGTCGTAACACCATTTTGTACAGCGTCTTGAAATGCAATATCAAAAGGATGAATCCCGTCTAAAGAACGGATATGTGGTGTTGAAACTTCGGATGTTTCATTTGCATCATTACCAGCCCAACCAGTACCTTCATCGTAGAGGCCAAGGTGAGTATGAACATCAATAAATCCAGGCAAGAGATGAAGAGCTCGTGCATCTATAACGGTCATATCCTGAGTAGTATCAATATGAGGTTTGACCGCGGCAATGCGTTCTCCTATAACGAGTACATCTCCTTGAAACTTTTGGGATGTAATAGGATATACAATGGCTTGTTTGAGCAATATTTTCATAGAGACCTCATTTCCGTCACCTTGTAATGTGTAGAATAGGTTTAGACAAAGTAACTGAAAGGTTTTTCGTGTAGTAATGCTCCGGTGTTTAAAAAGTAAGAAGTCTTGGAGGAGATAGACTACCCGTAAAACTGTATTTTAAAAGTACTACATTGTATGCAAGAGGATATTTTGTAATGCATGGTTAACTGTTGGAAATGTGTATTGATATCCATGTTTAATAGCTTTATTGGGTAATACATGTTGCCCTTCTAATACAAGTATACTCATCTCACCGAGTAAAGCGCGAAGTACAAATGAAGGAACAGGTAGCCAATGAGGTCGCCTAGTTATAGTGGCAATAATTTCACCGAACTCTTTCATCCGTATTGGCGTTGGCGCTGTAATATTAAAAGGTCCGTCAATTTCTTTTTTGTGAATGATGAAATCAATCATGCGAACGACATCGTCTATATGAATCCATGATAACCATTGGTTTCCAGATCCAAGTGTACCGCCGATATATAATTGATAGGGAAGTAGCATTTTTGGAAGAGCTCCTCCATCTGCGCCTAATACGACTCCAAATCTTGTGTAGACAGTTCTTATTCCAATGGAGCGGGCTTTAGATGCTTCTTGCTCCCACAAATATACTGTGTTTGCTAAAAAGTCATCTCCTGGAGTCTCTTGCTGTTCTGTAAAAGATTCGGTTTCAGATGTCCCATAGTATCCAATGGCACTTGCATTAATAAATGTGTGTGGCTTTGTTTCAAGTGTTTGTAATTGTTTAATGAGTCCTTTTGTTGTTTGAATTCTACTGTTTAAAATTGATTCTTTTTGTTTTTTTGTCCATCTACTATTAATAGATTCTCCGGCTAGATTAATAACTACATCGATAGAGGAGAGAGGGAAGGTCTGTAAATCCGGTGTCCACTGTACGTATTGAAGGTTAGTGTGTGAAGTTTCAGCAATTTTTTTTCGAGTAAGAATGTAAACAGTAAATCCCTTTTGAATAAAAAAACTAGAAAGGGATTTGCCTATAAAGCCAGAGCCACCAGAAATTGCGATTTTCACAATCATTTCCTCCTCATTATATATATTCTTGAAAAGAAAAAACGTTCCTTGACTATGTTAAAATAATAGAGAGGTGAGAGTATGACTGTCATTACAAAAATAGAAGTGCAAAAACGATCGAAAGAACGATTTAATATTTATATTGATAAAGGTCAAGGCGAAGAGTACGGGTTTAGTGTGAATCAATCAATCTTAATGAAACATGGGTTACAAAAAGGCTTAGAAATTGATGAAGTAGCGTTAGGGAATATTTTGTACAATGAAGAGGTACAAAAAGCATATTTACAAGCGATTTCCTATTTATCCTATCAAATGAGAACAAAACAAGAAATAGAAGATTTCTTACGAAAAAAAGAAGTGGGACAGGCCATCATCTCTGAAGTCGTTTCGAAATTATTACATGATCGATATATTAATGATAAAGAGTACGCTATTTCATACGTGCGAACGCAAAGTAATGTGAATCAAAAAGGTCCAACTGTTATTAGGAGAGGGCTATTAAGTAAAGGTGTTCAGGATTTAATCATTACACATAGTTTACAAGAGTATCCAAAGGAGAAGCAAATGGAGAATGCTTTGTTTCTTATAGAAAAGAAGAAAAAATCTTATCAAAAGCATTCATTTTTACAAATGAAGCTAAAGTTAGATGAAATGCTTGTTCGTAAAGGATATTCTAGAGATGTGATTCAAATTTGCTTGGAAGAATTGAAAGACGAAAAAGATGACGAACAGCAAGAAGAAGCGTTACACTATCATGGGAATAAATATTATGAGAAATATAAGAAGTATGATGGTTGGACATTCGAAAATAAGGTGAAGCAAGCGTTATATCGAAAAGGATTCTCTATTGATGAGATAGATATATTTTTACAAATGAAACGTGAAGAGGGATGAGGAAATAAGATGGGTACGCCAAAACGCTACAGTGAAATGACACCACATGAGCTAAGGGAAGAAATTGGGGTTTTGAAGGAGCAAGCAGTAAAGGCTGAGCAACTTGGAATTGTAAATGAATTCGATGTATTAATGAGAAAAATGGCTATGGCTCGTGCTTATATGATAGATATAAATAAATTCCATATTGGTGAGACATATGAATTAGTAGAAGAACCTGGTGTGGTATTTAAAATTACGTATTTCAATGGGGTATTTGCTTGGGGATATAAGCAACATGATAATGAAGAGATTGGAATACCAATTTCCTTGCTACAAGAAAAATAAAAACCAGAGAGCGAATCTCTCTGGTTTTCATCTTTGGTAGGCGTTAAAGGAGATAGGAGATTCTAAAATTGGCGTTTTTTACATTCGTTTGCCAGTATAATGAGAGACTGGGTTTGTTGCGTCTGTCCGTTAACTTGCGCCTTCGCATGTTTTGGACGAGTCCACGTATGGTTAAATAATTCAGAACGACGATCTAAATGGTCACGGTAGCTCATCTTTATCACCTCGTGTAGGAATTTAATTTGTACTACTCTTCCTGCTGATTTGCAGCACGCATACGCTCTTGTGGGTGCGTGTTAATTGTGCCGTTAGGTCGTTTCGAAGCGAAGCGTGATTTCGCTTTCGGTTGACTGTCGATTTTGCTGTTGTTTTTTGACTCAGACCAAAATTCGGCTTGTCTACCCATTAAGAACGCCCCCTCATTATCAGTTGATACCTCTTTAAGAAGTATCACTTATAGAATGTGCAAAATAGAAGAAACTATCCTTTAGAAATTAAGGGAATAAATAGGTAAAAGGAGAATAGAACATGAATGATATTTATGAAACATTAACGAAAGAATTATTAGATAAAAATGACAACCTTTCTTACGCACAAGCTCGTGCATGGGTTGAATTACTGTGGGAAGACTTCCGAACAACTTATGCTAAATCAGGTCGTTACCAAGGTGAGGAAATGACTGAACAAGTGGTACGAACATGGGTTAATAATCATGGAGGGCGCCTTCATGAAATGCGTACAAATAATCCGAAGTATAGCCATTTAATCAATCAAGAAGATCATTTGAAACATTAAAAAAAGCGACGTAGGTCGCTTTTTTTAATGTGGAAGCAATTCCAGTTTCTTTCGAAGTTTCTCTTCGCTGAAAATCCATCCTGTATATGAACTAATAATATTTAAATTTTGATCGAGCTGAACGATTGCGACGAATGGATAATAATCTTTACTTCGATACCGCAAATCAATAAATCGAACTTCATAATAGTTATCATAATCGAAAATATCCCAGCGATATACAGGCGAGAAAGATAAGAAAGCAGATATATTTTCATCTCGCACAGCGGCTTGCATAATGGCGGTATTCGGGAACGGTACGCGATTAAATTTATCGTATACAAGGATGTTACCGCGGTGCCATCTTGCTACGTAGTAATGTTCAGTTGTAACGACGGCTAAATGATAATGATAAAATTTGTAAGAAGGAGAAATAATTACTTTCTCTACATTTTTGAAACGTTTGTATACTACACTTTTAATATTTCGATGCATCATAATGCGGCCGATATAGTAAACAAACATTAATATATACGCTGCTAAAGCAGTATACCCTTTATGTGCTCCGACAAGCATACAGGCGATAGCAAGTATATGGATAAAGAAAATGACAGTATCAAACGTATTAATTATGCCGAGCGCTACCCATTTTTTTGTGAAGGGCCTTAATGCCTGTGTACCATAGGCATTGAAAATATCCACAAAGACATGAAGAAAGACGGCAATAAATGACCAAAGTAGTAGATGCAGATAGGGAGCGTCTGAAAAGAAGGCGAAAGAGATGCCACTTATAAGGAGTGACCAAAGGATCACTGCAGGGATGGAATGAGTAATCCCGCGATGATTTCTTATATATTTAGCGTTATTACGCAATTTTAAAACTGTATCGATGTCAGGAATATTGGAACCGGCAATTGTTGCAAGCATCACTGCTTGTGGCCCAATATCACTTTGTGCTATAGCTGGATCTAATGTTGCCAAACTGCCTAGAGTAACGCCCATAACAAGGTGAGTGGCTGTGTCCATAGAAATCCACCTCCGTTTTTTATTAATGTAACTCTTTTTATTCGATACCTCAAGTCCTTTGCCTTCTATTTCCTATGTCATCTTACTTAAATTTTTTCCTAAAATCTTTATAATAGTACGTATATGCAAAAAAATGAGGGGGATCAAGTTTGACACTTGAAATATTAAATGAGTTTAACATAGAACAGTTTCAAAATGATTTAATTGGTTGGTTTGAAAAAGAACAACGTGATTTACCGTGGCGAAAAAATAAAGATCCATACCGTGTTTGGGTTTCAGAAATTATGTTACAGCAAACAAGGGTAGAGGCTGTAAAACCATATTACGCAAATTTTATGGGGAAGTTTCCTACGCTTGAAGCGCTAGCAACTGCCGATGATGAAGAAGTATTAAAAGCATGGGAAGGCTTAGGTTATTATTCTAGAGCACGAAATTTACATGCTGCAGTAAAAGAGGTAAAAGAAGTATACGGCGGGACAGTACCGAGCGATGTAAAGAAAATTGAAAAATTAAAAGGAGTGGGACCATATACAAAAGGTGCCATTTTAAGTATTGCATATGGCATACCAGAGCCAGCGGTTGATGGAAATGTTATGCGCGTATTATCTCGTATTTTATCAGTGTGGGATGATATTGCAAAACCGAAAACGAGAAAAGTTTTTGAAGAGATTGTGCGTGAAATTATTTCTATAGAAAATCCATCTTATTTTAACCAAGGTTTGATGGAATTAGGGGCATTAATTTGTATACCGAAAAATCCATCTTGTTTACTTTGTCCTGTACGTGAACATTGCAGAGGGTATGCTGAAGGTGTTCAAAAAGAACTACCAGTGAAGAGTAAAGCGAAAGCACCTACAATGGTACCGCTCGTTGCGGGAGTACTTCAAACTGAAGATGGCCGTTACGTAATTAATAAACGCCCAAGTACGGGATTACTGGCTAATATGTGGGAGTTCCCGAATATTGAACTAAGTGAAGGTATTCGTAATCAAAAACAACAGCTTACGGATTATATGAAGGAGAGCTTTGATCTCTCAGTTTCTATTGATGAATACGCGATGAATGTACAACATACTTTTACACATCGTACTTGGGATATCTTCATATTTTACGGAAAAGTAACAGGTAATATTGTCGAAACGGATACATTAAAGTTTGTATCGAAAGAAGCGTTTGAACAGTTACCTTTCTCGAAATCACATCGTACAATTTACGAAAAGTGTGTTGAGAAAATTACAATGCAGTAAAGTGAAACTTTAATCAGTGGGGGGGTTCTTCATCTCCCACTGATTATTAGCCCTCACCAATCGGGCTTTTATGTGCAGCCCCGACCCCAACCTAACTTTTTTGCTTTCGCTGCATTTTGAGGTGGGGTCTTACTGCCCGGCGAATAGCGGGATAAATAATAAAAACGTGTTCCAGAACTTTGGAACACGTTTTTTTATATTGAAAATAAATTTGTATTTTGAGGTTGAAAATCCACGCGTTTATAATCCGCCCCGTGACTCGATTTCTTTCACAACTTCTTTATAAATCGTTTGTCCCTCTACATTTAGATAAGGCATAATTTGCTGAAATGAATGATGAAAATAAGCTAATTCATCCTCTTTCCATTCATTTTTGGAAATCATAGTTAGCTCAGTCATATCACGTCCAGTATACATATTCCCACCTCCATCATATGTAGTTTGAATGAGTGATAAGAGATATATACGTGAATTTTTAAAAAGAAAATTAGGGATAACTTCTAAGTGAATTGGTTACATTATTGATTGTGGAGGTGAGAAAGATGAGTAAAAAACAACAAGGTTATAATAAGGCAACTTCTGGTGCTAGCATTCAAAGTACAAATGCTAGCTATGGTACAGAGTTTGCAACTGAAACGAATGTACAAGCAGTAAAACAAGCGAACGCACAATCAGAGGCACAGAAAGCACAAGCTTCTGCTGCTCAAAGTGCAAATGCTAGTTATGGTACAGAGTTTGCAACTGAAACAGATGTGCATGCAGTGAAAAAACAAAATGCACAATCAGCTGCAAAACAATCACAATCTTCTAGTTCAAACGAGTAATGAAAGAAAAACACTTCTCCAATCCGAGAGAAGTGTTTTCTTTGTGTGCGTGTCACTGTAATGAAAATAAAGGGAACGACATAACTTCTAATAAGTCAACAAATATAGTCAAAGGAGAAAGAAGTTCACGATTAGAAAATATGTAATAGGAATTATAACTGGCGAATGAATTAAAAAGGGGGTAAGTGATGAACGATTTTGATAAGTTGGTAGGAGAGCAGTTGGAAACGATGGATGAGCTTTTAAAGTTACAATCACATTTAGAGAAGTATCAGCAAATTGAAATGAGTGGAAGGGATACGTGCGATAAAAAAGAATTGCATTTTATCCGTCAAGAAATATATAGAACAGAAATAGCATTAAAACTTTTGCATGAAAAATTTGAACAGCAAACGAATAATGTGATTCAATCTTTTGAAACCGAAAAAATAATTTCAAATTAAGGGTGAGATATGTTGTTGATTTTAGGTGAAAAGTCCTTTCTTAAACAGAGGTGAGGGGGCTTTTCTTTTTGTTATACCTTCGTTTAAGCTTCTAAAATACGTATTGCTAATTCATAGGAAATGTTCCTTCGTTAAAAGGGTTAGTGATGTGGTATTCAATAATACAAACTTCATTATATTCCTCATGAAAACAAGTGTCCTATCGCTTTAGTTTTAAAATTTTGACAAAAAAGTTATAATAGAAAAAAAGTGAATGCAGTTCAAGGGGTAGTTAAGACAACTTAAGAAAAGCATTTGCGGTTGAAAGAAGGGAGCATATATGGGATTTCCCAAAGAAGGAGAAAAGGTACAAATACATAGTTATAAACATAATGGCTCCATTCATAGAATGTGGGAAGAGACAACAATTTTAAAAGGGACGCAGAGCCTTGTGATCGGAGCAAATGATCGTACAGTAGTTACGGAATCAGATGGTCGAACATGGGTTACTCGCGAACCTGCGATTTGTTACTTCCATGCTAATTATTGGTTTAATGTAATTGGAATGCTGAGAGAAGAAGGAGTATATTATTATTGTAATTTAAGTTCTCCTTTTGCATATGACTCTGAAGCATTAAAGTATATTGATTACGACTTAGACATTAAAGTGTATCCAGATATGACATATACACTTTTGGATGAAGATGAGTATGAAAAGCATAGTCAAATCATGCAGTATCCACCTGTTATTGATACAATTTTAAAACGAAATGTAGCACATTTAACACAGTGGATTCATCAAAGAAAAGGTCCATTCGCACCGGATTTCGTAGATATGTGGTACGAAAGATATTTAATGTACAGAAATTAAAACAAACCTGCAGGGAATTTCCCGGCAGGTTTGTCCTATTAGAGGGGGGATTATGTGCAAGGTATAAAAAGATATTTACAATTTGTTAAACCATATCGATGGCTTATTGCTATTACAATTATTATTGGTCTTGTGAAGTTCGGTATCCCGCTTATTATGCCATGGTTATTAAAGTATATTATTGATGATGTTATTCAAGGCACGGGATCGCTTCAAGAAAAAACGTCTCAATTAATAACCGCAATTGGGATTGCTTTTTTTATTTTTGCAGTAGTAAGACCGCCGATAGAATATTATCGTCAATATTTCGCGCAGCGCATTGCCAATACAATACTATACGATTTACGAAAATACATTTTTGGGCACTTGCAAAAATTGAGCTTACGTTATTATTCGAACACAAAAACAGGGGAGCTTATTTCACGTGTAATCCATGATGTAGAACAAACGAAGGACTTTGTAATTACTGGTCTTATGAATGTCTGGTTAGATACTGCAACAATTGTTATTGCCATTATCGTTATGTTTTCTATGAATATAAAATTAACCTTTGTTGCTTTATTAATCTTACCTATTTATGTAGTTGCAGTGAAATATTTTTTCGGGCGCCTTCGAAAATTGACGAAAGAGCGCTCGCAAGCGTTAGCAACTATGCAAGGGTATTTACATGAACGTATTCAAGGGATGCAAGTGACACGTAGTTTTGCATTAGAAGAGTATGAAAGAGGACAGTTTGAAAAGAGAAACAATGAATTTTTAACGAAAGCACTAACTCATACGAGTTGGACGGCGAGAACGTTTTCGGTAGTGAATACGTTAACGGATTTAGGGCCGTTACTTGTTATTGGTTTTGCGGCATATGAGGTAATTCAAGGGTCGTTAACACTGGGTACGATGGTTGCTTTTGTTGGATATATGGATAGTTTATATAGTCCGCTTCGTCGCCTTGTTAATTCATCTACAACATTAACACAGTCTTTCGCTTCGATGGATCGAGTGTTTGAATTGTTGGATGAAAAATACGATATTGTTAATGTGCCAAATGCGGTGCAAGCGAAAAGGCTAGATGGGGAAGTTATATTTGATAATGTTTCTTTTCGTTATAATGCGGATGAAAAAGAAATATTGCATAATCTGTCATTAACTATGCGCCCGGGAGAGAAGGTTGCGCTTGTAGGGGCAAGTGGAGGAGGAAAGTCATCTCTTGCTAGTTTAATTCCGCGTTTTTACGATGTTTCTGAAGGTGCAGTTTATATAGACGGGATAGATGTAAGAAAGTATAATATGAGAAATTTACGTAGTCATATTGGAATTGTGCTACAAGATAATTTATTATTTAGCGATACAATCGGGGCTAATATTTTATATGGCAATCCGAAAGCTACAGAGGCGGAAGTGATTTCAGCTGCCAAAGCTGCACAAATTCATAATTTTATTACAGAGTTGCCAGAGGGCTATGATACTGTCGTTGGGGAACGTGGTGTGAAATTATCTGGTGGACAAAGACAGCGTGTAGCAATCGCACGGGTTTTTCTAAAGAATCCGTCTTTACTTATATTAGATGAAGCAACTTCCGCTTTAGATTTAGAAAATGAACGATATATTCAAGAGGCACTGCAAACGTTAGCTGCAGATCGGACAACAATTATTATTGCACATCGATTAGCGACGATTACGCATGTTGATACAATTATTTATGTTGAAGATGGTGAAATAAAAGAAAAGGGTTCTCATGAAGAGTTAATGAAAAAGAGGGGGTTTTATTACAATCTATATCAACTTCAGCATATAACAGAAACAGCTCCTTTAGCGTAAAAGGAGCTGTTTTTTTATTCGTCTTCTTTTTTATCTTCGATTTGGAGTTCGCTTTCTGGTTTATGGTATGTGTAGAAGCTATCCACAAGTAAATCTAAATGCTCTACTTCCTCACTGTAGTTAATAATTGAAGAAATAAGAGGGAAGAGGTGTAACCATATTTTATATGCTTCCTCATCGTCTTTATTTTGATAATCCATAAAGATATCAATCAATTCTTGTTTACCGGTTTCAACTTCATCAAGCATCTCAACGGATTGTTGTTTCTTTGCTTTACCAATAAATTTTAATAACACTTGTTCGTGATAATGCGTTAATGAATCAAGTTCGTTTTGAATAGATTCCTGAAACTCTTCTGGCATATAGCGCAGTTCATTTTCGGTGCGATGTAATGATTTTAACGTGCTTAAAGCGCGGCTTGTTGTCGCTAACATTTGTCTGAATAAAACGAGCTTACGAATTTTCGCGAATTGTATTTTTTTCGTATAGCTTCTTTCTTCTTTATACAGCAAATAGTAATGATTTAGTTTAATCATTTTTTCTTTCATGCGATCAATATCGGTTTTTAGCGTTGTAAAATCAGAAGCTTGCCTACTGTTCATACGAATCCATTTAACAATTTCCTCTGTATTATCAACGATGCGATGGTAAAGTTTTGTTTCATATTTTGGCGGCATAAATACTAAATTTACAAGCGAAGCCGCAATAATTCCAATCATAATCGTCGCGAATCGAAGTAAGGCAAAATTAAAGAAATCTTCGCCTTGATACTCCATAATGGCGATAACTGTTACTAAAGCGAGTGATATTGTTTTTTCTAAGTGTAATTGTAAAGTAAGAGCAATTACTAATATACACGTTAATCCAATAATAAAAGGATTATGTCCAAAAGCAGTAGCAAATACGATAGCGAATACAGCACCAATTACGTTTGCTTGAATTTGCTCAAGAGCAGTTAAATACGAGCGGTATACAGACGGTTGAACAGCAAAGATAGCTGAGATTCCCGCAAATACAGGACTCGGTAATTGAAGTAAAATACAAGCAAATAAAGCTAATGTAATGGCAATACCCGTTTTTAAAATGCGAGCACCAAGTTTCATACCCTTATTGATATCCTTTCTCTTGTCATAATGAATGTACAACATGATACTATACATTCATTACAATATGTTAGCAAGTGATATTTTAGTGACGTTAAAAAGTTTAATAAATAAATTACAATCAATTTATAATTTCTCCAAATTCTCTTTAAACATCTATTCTTTAATAAAAAAACCTGCTGAATTTCAGCAGGTTTCAAATTGTTATTCTAGATTACTATGCGATGTTCGCTTCGTCAATTTTTTTATGAAAATAAATATTGTACATGTCATTCAGTTGAAATAGATGGATCCGCCTGTTCTTTTTTCGGGATAATTTCATAGAAGTGAAGCTGGATATCATCTAATAATGGCGTTAACAAAGCGACTTCTTCATATTGTTCGTGCTCATTTAATACACGAATGTAGTCTAATAATAATTCATTCACATCTTGCAAACCATTTTTACTAATTGGCTGCAATGTTACATTTGCACCTTTAGCAATTCTTCTTTTTAAAGCGTGTTCTGTTAAACCTAAGTTTGGCTCATGATGTAAATAAACAACACCACCAGTCATGCCGGCACAAATCCATGGACCAGGATCTCCTAAAACAAGAGCGCGACCATTTGTCATATATTCAAAAGCAAATCCTTTTATATTAGAATATACTCCGATATTTCCTTGTTCTTTTTCGCGGAGTGGTTTTGTAATTCTGCCTCCAATTATCATATCTGCTCCAGAAAGGCGAATGCCAGCACGAGCATCAGCGTTACCTTGCACGTATAATGCACCTTTTTGAGCGCCGTATCCAAATCCTTTTCCAACAGATCCGTTATAATATGTTCCATTTTTACCTTTTGCTTTCGTTATATAAATGCCACCGCCAAATGAAGTTTTACCGATACCATCTTGCGCACCGCCATTTACGTGTATAAATAAGTTTTCGCTATTGTAAGCACCTAATCCATTTCCAGGAACAGAGCCATTTGTATACTTTAATGTAAGTGGTTCAAGCTTTGTATCTTCATATAATTTACTGCGAACGCGATAACAAGATTCTAAACCGCCCATAACTCGTTGTTCTACGCCAACTCCTACTAATTCTTTTGAGTGAGGAGAATGCACTGTTTCAAATTGTTTTTCTTTTACAGATACTGTTGTTGTAACAGTTGGATTTTCTATTGTTTGCAGTAAATTACATAACTCTAACAAATCTTGACCTCGAACTTGTTCTAATAAATCGGAACGCCCGACAATTTCTTGTAAATTTGTATAACCGATTTGCCCTGTTAACCGTTTCAATTCTACACCGAAAGAGGTGAATAAATTTAATAGGCCAGCAACTGCGCTTTCTAATTCGCGCGGGACGAAGCGGCGTAATCCATGTTCTTTCGCTTGTGCTTCAGATTCAATTTGTGTTGCAATTCCAACATGGCAAGTATCTAGATGACAACCACGGCAAGTTGTACAGCCGATTGCAATCATTGATAATGTGCCAAACCCAATACGGTTTGCTCCAAGAAGCATGATTTTTAAGGCGTCATTTACACTTCGAATACCACCATCGGCCCAAATCTCTACTTTATGTCTCATACCTGATTCTAGTAGAGCGTTGTGAGCAGCTTTAACACCGATTTCTACTGGAAGACCTACATGTTGTAATGCATGAATACGTGCAGCACCTGTTCCGCCGTCAAATCCGCTAATGTTAATAAAATCAGCGCCAGCTTTTGCGATACCGACAGCAATTGTTCCGATGTTAGGAACGACAGGGACTTTTACGGCTACTTTTGCAAGTTGATTAGCCGTTTTAATTTCTGTAATCATTTGAGCTAAATCTTCAATCGAATAAATATCATGGTTGTTAGAAGGCGAAATTAAATCTGATCCAATTGTAGCATTACGTGCTTCCGCAATTTTGGCAGTCACTTTTGAACCAGGCAAATGTCCACCTTCACCAGGCTTTGCTCCTTGACCTATTTTAATTTCAATTAAATTTGATGAATTTAGTAGTTCAGCGTTTACTCCAAATCGGCCAGATGCAACTTGTTGTCCGCGTGTATGTGGGTACTTACCAATCATATCTTTAATTTCGCCGCCTTCACCGTTCAAACTAATCATATTTAGCTGATCGGCAGCTTCTGCATACGCGCGAAAGGCAATTTCATTTTGAGAACCGAATGACATGGAACTAATAATAAACGGTAAATCATGATTTTGAATGCTAATAGACACTTCTTCAGCTGGAACGACATGCTTTGTTTGTTTCGTTTGAACAAGGTGTCTGATTGCAATCGGATTATTGTCTTCTAATTCACTTAACTTGTCGCGGTAATCATCATAAGAGTTTCCTTTTGCAACATCACCAATTGCTTTCCAAATCCGCGGGAATATATGAAATGATTTTCTCATTCTAACTTTTGGATTGTTAAAATCCTCAGCTCGAATTTTTGCATCTTCAGCAAGTGATTCAAGTGAAAAAGCTAAATTATTTGAACCGCAGAAGTTTGTAATTTGTAATATATTTGCGATTTCCTCATGTAATCCAATGGAGGAGAAGAGGCGACCGTAACCGCGTAATTCATGAATTCCAATCGTTGAAATTACTTTCTCTAGTCCTTTATTAAGTGCATTATACAGATTCGTAATTGGTGTTTTTGATCCATCATTTACGGTCGCGAACAATAAATATGGATTAATACTGTCTGCTCCTAATCCATATAGCGTGACGATATCGTGTAAGGAGCGAAGAGCACCAGAACGTATAACGAGAGAGCATTTCCGGCGTAATTTATTTTCAGTTAATGCTTGATGTACTTTAGCAGTAACTAAATGTGGGTCAATCCATAACAGTTCATTTTGATGAGATTTAGCGTCATCTAATAATAGTAGGGAAGCACCATTTTTAACGGCTGCTATCGCTTCGGAACTAATTCGATTTAATGCGATTTGTAGAGTTTCTGATGGACTAAATGTAACAGAAATTGTAGAGACAGAGCTATGAGTAATGAATAGCTGTATAAGTTGTTCGTACGTAATCGTGTGTAAATCTGCCGCGATAGATTGAGCTAAATTCCCTTCTAAAATAATGGGTGAAAGCATCTCGATTACAAATGGTTGTTTAGAGTTATCTAATAAACCCGGACGCTCTCCGAGTACAGTACGTGTGGAGAAGTGTTCAACTTCGCGATCGCGATCGATTGCTGGATTTGTAACAACGGCTACACTTTCCTTAATGAAATCAGCAATATTTCGTCTATCTGTATCAAGTGCGGCAAGTGGTGAGTCATGCCCAAGTGACCGAATTGGTTCGACGCCTTTTGTCGCCATTTGTTCAAGGAGCTGAATATGTTCTCGATCCCAGCCGAAAGCGACGTATTGATTCGTTTCAACTTGAACCGAATCACATAATCCCTCAGTTTCTTTCGTTTCAGGGATAGATAAGTTTACATGATAATTGGTAACATCGATTCGTTTCTTAAAACGGTTATATACTTCAATTTGATAATTGTCGTATTCATAGAGAACCAGCTCATCTTGTTGATTCCATTTTAAGCCAACTTTTTCTCCAGGAGCGAGTGGTTTCGGTTCTTCTACATATTCGGTTGGTGATACAACTCCAGGTTCAGAAGAGAAAATATAAGAGCTTTCTGTTTCTACTTTCCATACTGGTCGTAGGCCAAGGGAATCGACGCTGAATACAGCTTCATCTTTATAGCGTGAAACAATGCCAGCTGGTCCTTGTGCGAAGTGTCCCCAAGCTTCTCTTATATAAGTGTATAAGTTTTGTAAGTTTGTTTCGTATAGTTTTATTTCATTAATAATTGGTGGGAATAGTATATCCATCGCTTCAAATAAGCTGTAGTTATATTGAACAAGAAGAGTCTCTAAGGTGCGGTTTAAATCTTGGGAGTCACTTCCCCCTGCAGTTAGTGGTACATGAATCATTTCGGCTTGATCACGTAATTTGGCAATTGTATTAATTTCACCATTATGTCCGAGAATGCTAAATGGTTGTACACG